>JACPRP010000083.1 GCA_016189905.1 Chloroflexota bacterium
GCCAGATCCGCCAAGATGGTCCATATCTGCGAGTTTACGGCCGATCTCATCAAGAATAATAAGATAAAGTTAGACCCAAGCCGAAACGATAAATGGACGTTAACCTTCCACGACTCCTGCAACATGGCCAGAGGGATAGGTTTCTTCGAGGAGCCACGGTACATCATCAAGAACACGTGCAACAACTTCTATGAGATGTCGAGGAATACCATAAGGGAGAAGACCCTCTGCTGCGGGAGCGGCTCCGGCTTGAATCCCGATGAGAACATGGAGATAAGGCTGAGGGGAGGCTTGCCCAGAGCTAACGCAGTAAAGCAGGTTCACGAAAAACACGGGGTGAATCTCCTGACCGCTATTTGCGCCATCGATAGAGCGGCTTTTCCTCCCCTTCTCGGATATTGGGTCCCCGGGGTGGAGGTGTCTGGTCTCCACGAGCTAGTGGGGAATGCCCTGGTGATGGAAGGTGAGAAGGAGAGGACCACCGATCTTCGCGGCGAACCGCTGGCGCCGACCGATCAAGCCTGATGAAAACCGCGTAAGAGAGAACAGAGTTGACCCCATTTTTGCTTTGCGAAACCTATATAGGAGGAGGGATATTAGGTGGTTGATAAGACTGAGATGCTCGACGAGCTGGAGAAAGGTCCGTGGCCAAGCTTTGTCTCCCAAATCAAGGAACAAGCTGAGAAGAATCCCATCTCCAGAGACCTCCTGAGACAGCTTGAGCAATCTTACAAGGACAAAAAGCTATATTGGAGGCACGGCGGTGTCGTCGGCGTGTGGGGATATGGGTCTGGAATGATCGGGCGATACTCGGCCAGGCCTGATCTGTTTCCAGGCGTAGCCGAATTTCACACCGTCAGGCTGAATAATCCCAGCGGTTGGTTCTATAACACCAAGTCCCTCCGCCAGATGTGTGATATCTGGGAAAAGTACGGCAGTGGTCTGCTTTATATGCACGGGATGACAGGTGACATACTACTTCTGGGAACCACGACTGAGAATCTGCAGCCCTGTTTTGACGAATTAAGCAGCGAAGCAAGTTTTGACCTGGGTGGCTCGGGGCCGGGCATCAGGACAATAAGCTGTTGCGTGGGACCGGCGCGCTGCGAGTGGGCCTGTTATGACACCCTGGACGTCACTTACGACCTGACCATGACCTTTCAGAGCGAGATGCACCGCCCTTCCTTGCCCCATAAGTTCAAGATTAAGTGCTCCGGTTGCCCTAATGACTGCGTTGGGGCTATTCTCCGCTCCGACCTGCCCATTATCGGGACGTGGCGGGACACTATACAGATCGACCAGGAGGCAGTGAGCGAGTATATCAACGGCGGATTTGACATCGTCTCCTATGTGATCAACAGGTGTCCCACGCAGTGTATGCGGCTCACCGAAAAGGAATTAGGTATCAATGACAGAGAGTGCAGTCGCTGTATGCACTGCATTAACGTGTTGCCCAAAGCCCTCCGACCGGGTAAAGAGCGCGGGGCTACCATCCTCATTGGAGGTAAAACACAGCTTGTCGAGGGAACTATTATTTCCTCGGTGCTAATTCCCTTCATTAAGCTGACGCCCCCTTATCAGGAAATCAAGGATCTTGTAAACAAGATCTGGGATTTCTGGGGCGAATATGCGCGGGGCCGGGAGCGGGTAGGAGAGTTCATCCAGCGAATAGGGCTGGGCGATTTCCTGGAAGGGATGGGGATTGAACCTAACCCCTATATGGTTGCTCACCCCAGAGAAAATCCTCACATAAAATTTGAAGAGTACTACAGGGAGGGAGATTAAGCGTGGAAGCCTCACCCAAAGCGAGGAAACTTGATATAGGTCCCCCGGATTACCGCCAGTTTCTCCATCCTGTTGTTAAGGAAAACTATGGCCAGTGGAAATACCATGAAAACCTAAGGCCTGGGGTGCTGGTTCACGTGTCGGAGACGGGGGCAGAGATCTATACGGTACGCGCCGGCTCACCCAGGCTGGTGAATATCGATTTCGTCCGCCGCATCTGTGACCTTGCCGACCGTTACGCCGATGGGTTCTTGAGGTTTACCAGCCGCAACAACATCGAGTTCATGCTGCCCAACAAGGAAAATATCGATCCACTGATAGCCGAGTTGGAAGGGATGGGTATTCCGGTGGGAGGCACCGGCAAGATAATACACAACATGTTGCATTCGCAGGGCTGGATTCATTGCCACACTCCTGCAAGCGCGGATGCGTCCGGGATTACCAAATCAGTTATGGACGAACTGTACGAATACTTCACCGCCAAAGAGTTGCCCCACAGGGTGAAAATCGCTTTCGCCTGCTGCACGGCATGTTGTGGAGGAATTTTTTGGTCGGATATTGCCATCCTGGCGCTGCATCGGCGCCCTCCTCGGGTTAACCACGACTATGTGTGGCGCGTCTGTGAAATTCCAACCACATTAGCTAGCTGCCCCGTGACGGCAATAAAGCCGACGTATGTGGATGGAAAAACCTCGGTAACGATAGATGAAGACAAATGTGTATACTGTGGCAACTGCTATTCGATATGCTCCGCCTGCGAGATTATCGACCCCGTCAATGACGTCCTCTCCATATGGGCCGGCGGTAAACTCGCCAATGCCAGGAGCGAGCCCATGCTTGCCAAACTGGTCGTACCCTCGCTTCCCTCCAACCCTCCTCGATGGCCCGAGGTGGTATCAGCGGTTAAGAACATAGTTGAGGTGTATGCTCAGAATGCCAGGAAGTATGAGCGGCTGGGGGAATGGATAAACAGAATTGGCTGGCCCAGGTTCTTTGAGCTCACCGGCTTTGAATTCACCAAGTATCACATCGATGATTTCAAGCACGCCGGTCAGACTTATAAGAAGTCAGTCCAGCTAAAGTTTTAGCGACGAGGAGACGATATGCCGGTGGTCCTTGAACGAAAAAAAAGGGCGATAGGCGCAAACTCCAGGCTCGGTGGGAGAACGGCGGTTGAGCTTGCAAGGCCATACTGGGCGAAAAAAACACCACCTTGCAATAATGCCTGTCCCAACGCTAACGATATGCGAGCGTGCCTCACGACCATTGCCCAGACCGGATCCTCGGTGGGCAACCGTGAGGAGGCAATGGAAAAAGCCTGGTATACCCTGACCGATACCAATCCCTTTCCCAGCGTCTGTGGCAGGGTATGCCCCGCTATGTGCATGGCGGAATGCAACCGAAAGGAGAGGGATGAGGCGGTAAATATCCCGGCGATTGAGCGGGCAATTGGCGATTACGGCATCTCGAACGATTTGCGCCATCAAAGGATGACGGAAGAGGCCCACACTGAAAAGGTGGCCGTGATTGGCTCCGGGCCGTCCGGCCTGTCCTGTGCCTTTCAACTGGCAAGGAGGGGCTATTCGACAACAATATTTGAGGCCTCGGCCAAGGCCGGGGGAATGCTTCGCTACGGGATTCCGAGCTATCGGTTGCCACCTGAGCCTCTGGATGCCGAGATCGAAGCCATCCTGAACCTCGGGATTGACATAAGATACAACACCAGGGTTGGCGTCGAGGTCTCCCTTGAGGAGCTTCAAAGGGAGTATGGGGCGGTATACGTGGCCGTGGGTGGACAGGTTGGCACCGGGTTGAATATCGACGGTGAAGATATGTCCAATGTGCTTACTGGGGCCGCCTTTCTCAAAAGGCTCAATTCTGGCGAGAAGATTGATGTTGGCGACAGGGTGGTTGTTATCGGGGGAGGCGACAGTGCCATTGACAGCGCCAGGGTGGCATGCAGATTGGGAGCCGATGTCACCGTTCACTATCGCCGAACCAGGAAGGAGATGCCGGCCGTTGGGGAGGGCATTGTTGAGGCGGAAGAGGAAGGTATCCGTTTTGAATTCCTCACCGCCCCAACCGAGATACTGCACGACGGGGCAAGGGCAACCGGGGTGAGGTTCAGCCGTATGAAATTGGGTGAGGCCGATGCCAGTGGCCGGGCAAGACCAGAACCTATCGCCGGCTCCGAGTTTGATGTACAGGCTGACACCGTAATCTCTGCCATAGGTCAACAGCCTGATTTTGCGGGGTTAGAGCAGCTAAAGAATGAGGAAGGCTGGATTTCGGCTGACCGGAAAGGCCAGACCGCGCTTTCGGGCGTGTTCGCCGGGGGTGATGTCACCAACAAGCTTGGGTTGGTCGTCGAAGCCATCGCCTTGGGTAGGCGGGCAGCCAGGTCGATCGACGCCTATTTGAGGCAAAGTGAAGCGAAAGATGCCAGACCGCCACTGGTGGTCCGAGCTTCCAGAATAAAGCTGGGCTATCATCGGGCACTTCCGCAAAACAGGGAGCCAAGGCTTGCGGCTGGCGACCGAGCAAATAACTTTAGTGTTATCGCCCAGCCCTTGGAAAGCCCTCAAGTAATCGGCGAAGCCAACAGGTGTATGAGTTGTGGCTTATGCTTTAGCTGCGATATGTGCTTTCGGTCCTGTCCGTACCGGGCGATTAAAAGGGCGCCGAAAGAAGGTCTTAGATACTCTTTTGATAGCTATTGCGTAGCTTGCGGGATTTGCGCGGAGGCATGCCCCAGTGGATTCATCGATACGATGTAACAAGACGAAACTGGCTTCGTTAACGATTGCTGCCCCTCAGGGGCGCTCCGGGAAGACAACCGTCAGCCTTGGGTTAGGCCTTGCCCTGAGACGACGTGGCCTGGTGGTGCAGCCGTTCAAGAAGGGACCGGATTATATCGACCCTTCATGGCTTTCGACGACGGGCAGAAGTTGTCGCAACCTGGACGCCGTGTTAATGTCGGAGAAGATGCTACTGGCTTCCTTTCAACAGGCCTGCCGCGGGGCCAACTTTGCCCTTATTGAGGGAGCCATGGGACTGTACGACGGTTTCGATTCCGGCGGACGAGGAAGCACCTCTCATATATCCAGACTATTAGGTAGCCCGGTTGTTCTGGTGGTCAATGCGGCGCGGATGACCATTAGCGCAGCGGCGATGGTAAGCGGCTACCAGCATTTTGAGCCAGAGAGCAATATTAGAGGTGTGATTCTAAACAGTGTAGCCAGCAGCCGGCACGAGCAGAAGCTGGTAAGGGCGATAGAGCAATATTGCCAGATACCTGTCGTCGGGTGCATTCCCCGAGATCCTGTCCTCAGCATCTCTGAACGCCACCTTGGCCTCACCCCTTTTCGTGAAACGGGGCAAGAAGAGAGGGTTGACCGTATTGCGCATCGATTTGAATCTTACGTCGACCTGGATGCTATTCTAGCCATTGCCGGCGAGGCTCAAATCAGCCACCCAAATGATATTGCGCCCTCTGAAGGAGAATCGTTTGTGGCCAGCCTACCATCGCCGTTCGAGCGATGTGCCAGGATAGGGGTAATGCTCGACCGTGTTTTCACCTTTTATTACCCGGAAAACCTCGAGGCCCTGGCAAAGGCTGGCGCCGAGCTGGTGTTCATCGATTCTCTGAGCTGCCGGACCTTGCCTGATATTGATGGACTTTATATCGGTGGTGGCTTCCCCGAGTTGTTTGCTGATGAACTAGAAGCCAATAGCCAGCTTCGCCAGGATATTCGTCGGGCTGTCGAAGACCATCTGCCCGTATACGCTGAGTGTGCCGGTCTGATGTATCTGTGTCAGGCTATTCAGTGGCACGGCAGACGGTATGAAATGGTGGGCGCAATCCCAGCCGAAGTTGAAATGCGCCCGAAGATACAGGGGCACGGCTATACACGTGTTGAAGTTGCCCAGCGGAATCCTTTATTCCCTGTCGGCCTGACGTTCTGGGGGCACGAATTCCATCATTCCACAATTTCTTTCTCAGATACTCTTAACTTTGCCTATCGAATGTTGCGGGGGACTGGGATAGATGGCCAGGCCGATGGCATCGTGTACAAGAACGTGCTGGCTTGCTACACCCACCTGCACGCACTAGGTGTACCCCAATGGGCGGAAGCGTTTGTTGCACTGGCGGCGAGAAGAGAGCGTTCTATACTTTCACTGTCGCGCTAGAAGCCGCGTCGGTAACTTCACCATGTAGCCGCCCGCCCGAGGTCTTGACCGTGCCGCAATCCAATGCTAACATGCGGAGGGTGTACGCCACCGTAGTCGTCCCCCGTTACCTCGATGATGGAATGGGTGGGGGAGGGCGGCAAAGGCCTTGCGTTATGGTCGCCTTTTCCGCTGCTAATGGTAGCTGTGGCTCCTGACGTTCCGGCTCTTTCCAGGGGGCGCCTATCAAGTTAGCCTTGTTCTCCCCAATTCCCCATTGGCTCCAGGGTGGTAGCTCGATCCGGGTATCTGCTCAACGATACAATTCCGGCCCAGGATCTCTGGAGGGATTAAGTGGACAGGTCTGCAGACCAGGCTAGCGAAATCAACGCCTACGCTGATGGCCTTCTCGGTGCAATGCCGTTTGGTGTCAGCATTGTAGACGAGGATATGAATATCGTGTACGTCAACAGGGAACTCGAGGGCCGGATCGGGAGGGGTGCCCTGGGGAACAGGTGCTACCTGGTCTTGAAGGATAATCATCAGCAATGCGTCGATTGTCCACTTAAGGAACCCGTCAATCCAGGGAAGACCAGCGCTCTTGAAGTCGAGGGTGCCTTGGGCCGGAGAACTTTGAAGATAACTCACAACGCGATTGAGATCGGAGGGAAGAAGCTGATCCTGGAGGTTCTCGAAGACATCACCGAGCGGAAGCAGGCAGATGAGTTGATCCGGGCGCTCTCCAACAGCCCGGCGATAGGCATCTATATCGTCCAGAAGGGGAAGTTTCAATTCGTCAATCCCCAGTTCCAGAAGATAACTGGCTACGACGAAGACGAGTTGCTGGGCACAAATTCCCTGGCGCTTGTCTTCCCTGAGGATAGGGATATGGTCCGGCAAAACGCGGTGAAAATGCTGAAGGGAGAGCGTTCCTCGCCATATGAATATCGCTCGGTGAACAAGACTGGCGAGATCCGCTGGATTATGGAGGCCGTTATCCCTTTTCGCTACGCCGGCGGACGAGCAGCCCTGGGCAACTTTATGGATATCGCCGAGCGCAAGCGAGCCGAAGAGGAGCTGAGAGAAGCCCACGATACGTTGGAGCAGAAAGTGAGAGAACGCACCGCCGATCTGGCACGCTCTAATGCCGACCTGCAACAGTTTGCCTATGTAGCCTCACACGATTTGCAGGAGCCCTTGCGCGCTATCGCAGGTTACGTGCAGTTGCTCGCGCGGCGTTACCAGGGCAAGCTCGATGCCGACGCCGACGACTTCATCATCCACGCGGCAGACGGGGCGGCCAGGATGCAGGCTCTCATCGATGACCTTCTGGCCTACTCTCGGGTGAACACTCAAGGACAATCCCTTAAGCCAACTGATTCTTCGGCGGTCCTCGAACGAGTACTCGCCAGTTTTCGGTTGGTAGTCGAGAAGAATGGCGCCGTGGTTACGCACGATCAGCTACCGACGGTGATGGCCGACGCCTCACAATTGAGCCAGTTGCTCCAGAACCTTATCGGCAACGCCATCAAGTTCCACGGCAAGGAGCCGCCGCGTGTTCATATTTCCGCAGAGCAAAAGGGGGATGAATGGGTTTTCGCCGTGCGCGACAACGGCATCGGCATCGCCCCCCAGTATTTCGAGCGTATTTTTCTGTTATTTCAGCGCCTGCACGGCAGGGCTCGCTATCCCGGCACCGGCATCGGCCTGGCCATCTGCAAGAAGATCGTGGAACGCCATGGCGGACGCATCTGGGTGGACTCGGAAGCTGGCAAGGGCGCAACTTTTTACTTCACTATCCCGATGAGAGGAGACGCTAAGATTGAGTACCGAGGTGATCGGTAAGCCTATTGAGATTCTGCTGGTGGAGGACAGCCCCAGTGACGTACGCCTGACGGTGGAGGCCCTCAAAGAGGGGAAGGTGTGGAATCACTTACACGTTGCCGAGGATGGGGTCCAGGCCCTGTCTTTCCTGCGCCAAGAGGGCGAGTACGCCAACGTCCCGCGTCCAGACCTGATCTTGCTCGATCTGAATCTGCCGCTGAAAGACGGTCGTGAGGTGTTGGCAGAGATTAAAGCCGACGAAGCGATGAGACGTATCCCGGTGGTGATTTTGACCACCTCCAAGGCGGAGGAGGATATCGTCAGGAGCTACGATCTTCACGCCAATTGCTACATCACCAAGCCGGTAGATCTAGAGCAGTTCATCGGCGTTGTTAGGGCTATCGAAAGCTTCTGGCTAACGGTGGTGAAGCTCCCACCATATTAAGGCAGTGCTCGTTGTTGAGAGACTATCGCGGAGAGGGAAGTGAGATGGCCGACGAATCTGTGACAGTTCTCCTGGTTGAGGACAATCCGTCCGATGCGCGCCTGGTAAGAGAGATGCTGGTCGATGTAGGCGCCGCTCAGTTTGAGCTGGTGCACGTAGAGCAGCTCAGCGATGCGCTGGAGTCCCTGGCGCAGGAGAGCTTTGACGTCGTCTTGTTGGACCTGTCGCTGCCCGATACGCATGGAATGGATACCCTCGTTCAGATGTACACTGCTTACCCAGGCACGCCGGTCGTTGTCTTGACGGGAATGAGCGATGTCGATCTGGCAGTCAAGGCTTTGCAGGAGGGTGCGCAAGACTACCTGGTCAAAAGCCGTGTGGACGGCAACTCCCTGTTGCGCTCCATACGTTACGCCGTCGAGCGCAAGCGGGCAGAAGAAGAACGGAGCAGCCTCCTCGCTCGGGAGGCGGCTGCACGGACCGAGGCCGAGGCGGCACACCAGCGAGTCCTCGACATTCTTGAGAGTATCAACGACGCGTTTGTCGCCCTGAACCATCAGTGGCGCTTCACCTACGTGAACAGGGAAGCAGAGAAGATTCTGCGCCGATCATGGGCTGAGCTCATCGATAAGTGCATCTGGGAGGTGTTTCCGGAGGCTCTGGGCTCCAAGACTTACAGGGAGTTTCACCGGGCGGTCACGGAGCAGGTCACGGTCGAGTCACAGGAGTTCATTTTGCAGGCCAGCCTCTGGCTGGAGATCCGCGCCTACCCTGCGCCTGGCGGCCTGTCGGTTTATTTGCGCGATATCACTGAGCGTAAGCGGGCCGAACAGTTCCGCGAGGAGTACATCCATAACGTTTCGCACGATCTGCGCGCGCCGCTGACGATCATCCGCGGCCACGCGAACATGATTCAGCGAAGTGCGAACAACGTGGACCGTGTATGCAAGAGCGCCGAAGCCATCGTTACCAGCGTCGAGCGGATGAACGCGATGATCCAGGATCTGGTGGACTCGGCGCGCCTGGAAGCCAGCCAGTTGTGGCCCGATATTCGCGCGGTAAGTCTTGCGGCTTTCGTTTCCGAGTTGCTGGAGCGGGTCGCTGGATTGATGGACAGCGGGCGGGTCAAGGTGCACATTCGGCAAGACCTGCCTCCTGTCGGCGCCGATCCAAACCTCCTGGAGCGCATCCTGATGAATCTATTGACCAATGCTTTGAAGTACTCTTCGCCAGAGACTGAGGTTCTCGTCAGAGCGAAGGCGACAGGTAACGAAGTGGTGGTTTCCGTCGCCGATCGCGGCGTGGGCATAGCGGCTGAAGATATGGCCCGTATCTTTGAGCGCTTTTATAGAACAAGAGGTGCCCGTGAGGCAGAAGGCCTGGGCCTGGGCCTCTTCATCGCTAAGATGCTGGTGGAGGCGCAGGCGGGTCGTATCTGGGGCGAGAGCGAGCCAGGCAAGGGCAGCGCCTTCTCCTTCACCATCCCCATCGCGAAGCCAAACGTCAGCCAGCAGCAAGGCCACTAAAACGGCGATCGTCCAGGTAGAGCAGGATGTCGCCCATCTCATCCAGGCAGACGGGATACGTCTTCAGCGGCCTGCCCCCGTTCCTTTCGGGCTGGCCCGTGGCCAGGTCGAATCTGCAAGCGTGGATGGGACAAACAAGCTTTCCTGCTCCGATCATCCCCTCGGCCAGGGGCGCCGCCTCGTGAGGACACCATGCCTGCGTGGCGAACACCTCTCCCCCTCTCGTCTGAAACACGGCCACGGCATCGTGCCCAATCTGGAACGTGCGGCCCTCTCCCGGCGGAATCCTCGTGATCTGGCCCAGATTATACGCTCGACTCGCGAGTGGTAAGGTCGCAACCATTGGTTCTCCTCCTTCTACACCAAAGTCAGGACACGGGCGAACTGGTTCGGGTGCTCGGGGTTCGCGGCCTCCTGCCACGGATCGACATAAGCGTCCCCTGCCGCCTGGATCTCCGCGTCTAGCCGCTGGCAGATACCCTCCACGTCATCCACCAATATGCGACTGAGCTTCTCGATGCCCAGGCGCTCCACAAAATCGTAGGCGCGCTCCTGGTACCTGGCGTGCTCTCTATAGTACTGGATGAATCGCCCCATATACATAAGCACCTCATCGTGGACACGCGCCACGCACAGCAGGTCACCCTTACGGACGCGGGACCCCGCGGCGCCGCCCAGGTACACCTCCCATTTGCCGCCCTCGATAGCTACCGCGCCCAGGTCCTTGGTCGTGGCCTCCGAGCAGTTGCGGGGGCAGCCGGTCGTAGCTAATTTCAGCTTATGTGGCGTTTCGATGCCCTGGAACATCTTCTCGATCTTGATGCCCAGGCCGAGGCTGTCGCCCAGGCCATATCGACAGAACTCGCTGCCGACGCACGTCTTGCACGTGCGAAACGCCCGCGTGTAGGCGTGGCCAGAAGGCATTCCCAGATCGTTCCAGACCTCCGGCAGCTTTTCCCTGGGTATGCCCAGAAGGTCGATGCGCTGCCCGCCGGTGATCTTCACCCTGCGCACGTCGTACTTCTCCGCCACGCTGGCAATGCGACGAAGTTGCTCCGGGGTCACCACGCCACCATAGATGCGTGGCACGACGCTGAACGTGCCGTCTTTCTGGATATTAGCGTGCACCCGGTCGTTGATGAACCTCGCATCCCGCTCATCCTCGTACTCTTCGCCCCAAATGGTTTTTAGCAGAGACGCCAGGCCCATCTTGCTGTCCGGATCGTCTTTGCCGCCAGCCAGAGCGTTGAACACCGCCGAAACGCTACGCAAACCCTGCTCTTTGCAGACTTTGATCAGTTCCGACTTGCTCAGTGGCACTCCTGGCACGTAGTAATACGCTGATGGATCGTCCACTATGAGACCATTGGCCGCCAGCTCGACGATGGCCTGCACCTGCGGCTTGCAAGAGCCGCAACCCGTGCCAGCACGCGTGGCATCGCACACTGCCTTGAGACTGCGATACCCGGCTTTGACTGCGGCGACGATATCGCCCTTGGAAATGCCGTTGCAGTTACACACCTGAGTCGTGTCCGTCAGATCGGCTACGCTGGTCACCTTAGTTTCGCCGCCCGGCGTGAATAGCAGACTCGCCCGATCTGCCGGCAACCTCTCTTCACGGTCGAAGACCCGCTGGCAGGCCGAGCCCATTGCGCTATCCCCGAGCAGGATGGCGCCGACCAGCCGGTTATCGCGAATGAGGAGCTTTTTGTAGATACCCCGGGAGGGCTCGCTATACTGCACCACCTCATCGCCTTCGCCGGTGTCTTTCTCCCCCAGGCAGACGAGGTCCACGCCCATCACCTTAAGCCTGGTAGCGACCTTCGATCCCCTGTAAGCCATGCTGGGATTGCGCCCGGTGAGCCGGTCCGCCAGAACTCGGGCCTGTTCCCATAGGGGCGCCAGGACGCCATAGGTCTTGCCACGGTGCTGGCTGCACTCGCCGATCGCAAATGCGGCCGGATCGTTGAGACAGGACAGCTCGTCGTTGACCACGAGACCCCGCTCGACGGCGAGGCCTGCCTGCCTGGCCAGGTCCACGTTTGGCTTTATGCCGGCGGCGATGATGACCATATCGCACCACAACGAGGAGCCGTCTTCGAACGCCACTCCGGCAACCCGTCCCTGTCCCAGAACGGCTGAGGTCATCTTTTCCAAATGGATGTGAAGCCCCATGCACTTCAGAGTCTCTTTGAGGATGGCGCTTGCCGGCGGATCGAGCTGGGTGTTCATCAGATGCGGGCTCTTATGCACCACGTGCACTTCAAGCCCCCGGTCGAGTAGCCCCTGTGCTGCCTCGAGCCCCAGCATCCCACCGCCGATGACCACCGCCTTTCGACACGTCGTCGCGAAGCTCGTAATCTTTCGACAATCGTCCAGGGTGCGGAGGACAAACACACCACGTTTGAAAGCCCCGCTATCCGCATAGATGCCCGATATCGCCGGGATGAAGGGCCTGCTCCCCGTGGCGATAACCAGCTTATCGTACGTTTCGACGATGCCGCCGGTACCGTGGACCTCTTTTCTTCCACGATCGACAGCATCAGCCCGCAGGCCCGCGTGAAGCTTGACGCCATTCTGCTGGTACCAGGCCGGCGGATTAATAAGAATATCCTCGGCGCTGTGAGCGCCACCCAGGACGCTGGAGAGCAGAATGCGGTTGTAGTTTCCGTATGGCTCGTCACCGAAAACGACGATCTCGAACAGGTCCCTACCCCCTCGATCCAGAACCTCCTCGATCAGGCGCGCTCCGGCCATGCCATTGCCGATGATTACCAGTCGTTGTTTCCTCATCCAAAGCCTCCTTTGGCCTTGTATTTCAGAGCCCGTAAAGAATGAGCTATGCAAACCTCGAATACCATCTGTTGAAAGATTACCTTATTCGATGGCTTGCGATCACGGGTTGTGTAGCCTGAAATTGAGGCTGGTGAATTGTGCAAACAACACAATTATGGTGCCGTGTTGTGGTTGTCGATCTGGCTGAACGACCGAGCGCGGCTCTTGATATACGTCGAAAGCTTCGCCTACTACCAGGCCTGGCTAGCTACAGGTCGCGCTTGGCGTCGGCGCCATATGGACAGACCTGGATAATTGTGCAAGTAGCACAACTCCAGGGTGTTGCGACGAGGCAATTTATGTAAATAGACAGTGCTTCCCTTGCCCAACTCGCTCTCGACCCAGACGCGGCCGCTGTGAGCTTCAACCAGCAGCCTGGTGATGTACAGGCCCAGTCCAGGCCTTCGGGCTTCCGGATCCCCCTGGCTCGGTAGAATCGCTCGAAAATATGTGACAGATCCTCGGGAGCGATCC
>JACPRP010000079.1 GCA_016189905.1 Chloroflexota bacterium
GGGGGAGCCATCAAACCGCCGGGCTGGTTATGGATGTCGGCAGCTTCCTGAGAGAGCTGCTGGAAGCGTTGGATAAATAGGGACCGTCTCACAATCGACATTTCTGTTGCAGCAGCAGCGGCCAACGCCCCCAGCCCGCGTCGGGTCTAAAGATGCCGACGCTACGATTTGAGATGATTTCATTAGAAATAATTTCTTAGTGGACCCTTCGCTCGAAGCCGGCCCAGTATTTTTCTCTGAGCACGTTCTTGGCTATCTTCATCAGACCGGTCTTAGGGAAGCTATCATAGAACTCGACTGACTTGGGGCACTTGAAACCGGCCAGACGCTGCTTACACAGGGCGATGATTTCCTCTTCGGTGGTCTTTTCCCCTGCCTTTAGTATGACCAGGGCCTTGACCATCTCCCCCCATTTCTCATCGGGAACGCCGATCACAGCGACCTCGGCGACGGCGGGATGTTCGTAGATAACGTCCTCAACCTCTTTACAATAGACGTTCTCCCCGCCGGTCTTGATCATGTCCTTCTTTCTATCCAGGTAATAGACATAGCCCTTCTCGTCCATCCGCACCAGATCCCCGCTGTGAAGCCAGCCTCCCTTTAGCGCCTGGGCCGTCTCCTCCGGCATTTCCCAATAACCCTTCATAACGGCATCGCCTCTGGCACATAACTCTCCGGTCCGACCCACGGGCACATCGTTGTCTTGTTCGTCAACCACTCGCACCTCGAAATCATAGGCCACCCTACCAGCCGAACCAAGCGTCTCCGGCTGCGTCCTAAGCTGCTCCTCCACTTTTGCCGATACGACGGCTCCAGTCTCGGTCTGACCGCCCGCGAAATGAACTCGGCATTTCGCGAACTCGGCCAACCTGCGAAGCTGAACGGGAGCCAGAGGCCCTCCGCCACAGGTAATCAGGTCTAAGCTGCTCAGGTCAAACTTACTGGAGCCAAGATAGCTCAAGATGGCATTGATGATCGAGGACAGCCACATGGTGTAGGTAATCCTCTCCCGCTCGATAGTCCTCAAGATTTGCTCAGGATCGACTCTGGCGAGAATCGTCACCGTGTTGCCGAGCATAAAATTAAAGCACAACGGCCATATGCTGCCCACGTGGAACAACGGAGTAACCAGCAGGCCCGACCCCCTCGGGACCGTTGACTCGACAATCCAACTGTTGCAAACACAGTGAAGGTTACGGTGGGTCAGCATCGCCCCTTTCGGTCTACCGGTGGTACCCCCGGTGTAGGCCAGGACAAAAAGATCTTCCATGGAGACTTCCACTTCAGGGAGCTTTCCCGAAGCTGTGCCGATCAGGTCATCGTAATCTAGCGTGCCCTCGGTTTTCTCGCCGACACAGACGTAGTGCTTGACCGTCGCTAGTTCGGGAATGAAAGGAACGATTCTGTCGACCAAAACGCTGGCGACGATCAATGTATTCGCTCCGGAGTGGCTTAACAACTGAGCAAGCTCGGAGCCGGTCAATCGATAGTTAAGCGGGGTAGCGACCGCTCCCATTTTCCCGATGGCGAAATAGATTTCAGGAAACTCAAAACAGTTCTCGAGGATAATGGCCACGCGGTCGCCTTTGCTGACCCCTAGCCGCGACAAGGCACTTGCCAGACGGTCTACCCTATCTTTTAATTGCCTAAAGGAGCATCGTCTGTCTTCGAAGATGACCGCGGTCTTATCGGGATAGAGCCAGGCGTACTTATCAACGAAAGCAGGTATAATCATTTCTTCTTAACCATCCCCTACTATCTGCTGACTTCCACGAGGTATCCCCGGCCCCTGAGGTCCTCTACAATCGGGCCTGGATCATCGGTCTTGAGGCGCACGATCAGGTCTTTTTGATGGGTTCGCGGCACGCTGACCGAGAACATACTCGCGATTTCTACGCGATGCTCGTTGATGACGCTCGTGATCTCGCCGAGCGGCCTGCCCGCGAACGATTTCTGGATGTGCAGGCGTGAGTAAGGCTTCTCGAAGCCCAGCACCTCGATGAAGATGCTCATAATGTCGGTCAGCGTTATTATGCCGACAAGCTTGCCGTTCTCGACGACCGGAAGAGCTCCAATACGATGCGACCTGGCGATCGCGGCGGAATCCTCGATCGTGGTGTCGGCCGAGCACGTGATGACGTTTCTCTCCATCACTTCTCTAATCTTCATCTTAGCGAGCAGGTAGTTCAACTCCCAGATGCTCAAAGACGTCGCCGGAGAAGGGGCGACATCGCGCAGCTTCGTTCGCGTGACGATGCCGACGATCTTGTCCCCATCCATAACTGGCAAACGATGGATGTTGTGTTCGTGCATTAGCTTCTGGGCATCGACAACCAGGGTTTCAGAGGTACAAGCAATCACGTTGGTAGTCATGTAGTCCCGCACGTACATAGCTGGCGCTCCTCCTTGATGCAACTATTGCTGCAAGATCAGGACACCTTTTCGGGATCTGGATAATCAGGCATCGAGACAGATCGTCACGGGGCCATCGTTATGGATTTCTACTAACATATGGGCCTGGAACTTCCCAGTCTGGACTCGCAGTCCGTGATTTGCAACCAGGCCCACAAATCGGCTCACCAGTCGCTCAGCAGCTTCTGGCGGTGCCGCTTCGACAAAGCTGGGGCGGCGGCCCTTTCTGGTGTCGGCATAAAGGGTGAACTGAGAAACCACCAGAACCTCGGCCGACACGTCGACAGCACTCAGGTTAAACTTGCCCGCTTCATCGGCGAAGATCCTCAGCATCGCGACCTTGTCAGCCAGTTTCTGCGCGGTCGCCTCGTCATCACCCTTCCCGACCCCGAGAAGCACGACAAGACCTTTGCCGATCTCGCCTATCGTACTGCCGTCGACGGAGACCGAGGCATGGGTCACACGCTGCACGACGGCGCGCATCTCTTCGATCTACTCATCAGACTTCGCTGCGCTCGCCTTAGCCTCTGGCTTTGCCTCGGCCTTCACGGTCGTCTCGACCTTCTCACCCTTCTCGTCCGAGGCGCTTCCGTTTCCGCCGATGCTGGCGGCTTCGCTCTTCCTGCTGTCCGTGATGTAGAAACCCGAACCCTTAAAGATGATTCCCACGGGGTGAAACACCCGACGAGCGCCCCCCTGACAATCCGGGCATTCCTTGACAGGAGCGTCATGAATCCCCTGTCTTCTCTCAAACCTGGTGTGGCACACCACACACTCGTACTCATAAATTGGCATTTTCTAACACACCTCCCACTCCCTCCACCGATTCACGGTAAGCGAGGTTTAACTCAGTGTCGGAAATGGCACCGACCAATAAAGATCACCGCCATATGTTGTTTTTTGATTACTCGGATTCGGCAGTGCGCCGCAGGTATGTGGCGATATTCGTATCGTAAGAAGCCGTGTGGTGGAAAGCCTTCGCCGCCAACATACGGCGGGTCTCAGGTTGCACAGCACCTTTGCCCTTCAATTCCTGCACGACTAAGCCATAATCACCTGGATCGACAACTGGAACCACGCTCTTGAAGTTCTTGGCCGCCGCTCTGATCAGCGTCGGCCCGCCAATATCGATGTTTTCCAGCGCATCATCGAGCGTGGCATCTGGCCTGGCCACCGTTTGCGCGAATGGATACAGGTTCACCGCGACGATGTCGATGAGGCCAATGTGGTGCTCCGCCAGTTGCGCCAGATGCTCGGGGATGTCCCTGCGGGCAAGAATACCACCATGAACGGCTGGATGCAAGGTCTTCACCCGGCCGTCCAGAATCTCAGGGAATCCCGTCAGCTTGCTTATGCTGGCGATCGGAACTCCAGCGTCGGCAAGCTTCTGTTTCGTCCCACCAGTCGAAAAAAGCTCAACGCCCAGATTCGCCAGCTCTCTGGCAAACTCGACGACGCCGGCCTTGTCCGACACGCTGATTATCGCTCTCATAACACCTCACTGCAAATTGGCTACTACCAGCCCGCCGATTGCCCGCAGTGTCGTGAACACTCCGATCCCCCTGCTCGCAACCGCCTGGAAACGCGGTGCATTCACCGGGTTCATTCGCGCGTTCAAGATAGGTAACGGCACGGCATCGACAATATCTCTTTTATTGAACTGAATCACCAAAGGGATATCCCCAACAGGCTTCCCGCGGGCTGAAAACGCGCGCTCCATTTCGTTGAAGCTCTCGACGTTGTCTCGAAATCTATTACGCCCAGAATCAGCCACGAAGACAACACCATCCACACCGTCCAGCAACGCGGAGCAGGTGTCGTCGCCAAGGGCCTGGCGAGGAATGGTGTAGAGATGGAAGCGAAGTTTCCGTCCCTTCACCATCCCCATATCGAGCGGTAGGAAATCGAAGAGAAGTGGGGGCTCGGCCTCTGTCGAAAGCGTCAACAGCTCTCCCTTAGCCGTGTCTGGCGCTCGGCTGTCGATGCTCTCCAGGTTGGCCGTCTTCCCAGAAAGACTTGGCCCGCAGTAGACGATCTTACAGTGAATCTCGTTGGTGTTCGAATTAACGAGAGACATAGAGCCCCTCCCCATCGACGAAAATGGTTTACCCCTCTAGCCGATCATCGCAATTATACAAGAAGTTCACGAGCGCTGTACAGATTGTCTGAACCGACCGGCTTAATGCGAACACGCCGACCGTTCAATTCCAGCCTTCCCTCGGCGAACAGCCGAATTCCTTCGGGCAGCAATTTATGCTCCTCGGCCAGAATGCGTTGCGCCAGGGTTTCTGCCGTATCCTCTTCGAGCACTGGGATTGCCTTTTGCAGGATTATCTGGCCGCCATCAGCCGGCCCAGGGGTCACAAAGTGAACGGTACACCCGGCCAGTTTCACCCCGTACTCCCAGGCATCCGCCTGCGCGTGAAGCCCACCCGCGAAAGCTGGCAGCAGCGACGGATGGATGTTAATAATCTGGCCGGCAAAGCGAACCAGCAACTCGTCGGCGACGAGTTGGTCGTAGCCAGCCATGACCACCAGGTCGACTCCGTGATCCTCGATGGCTGCCGTCATTGCCAGGTCCCTGGCCAATCTCGATGGATAGTCAGATCGCTCGAAAACTATGGAGGTTATGCCGTGTCTCCTGGCGCGCTCGACGGCCTGGGCATTGGCTCTGTTGCTCACGACGAGCGCTATCTCAGCCGGCAGATCGCCTCTTTCGACGTAATCGATAATGGCCTGAAGATTGGACCCTCGGCCCGATACCATAACCGCAAGCTTGATCTTCTTCATACCCCAGTCTGCTAGAGCTACCTTTCCAGTGAAAACTTATCCAGCTCGAGTTGAACTGGAACGGGATAGTCTCCTGAGAAGCACGCCAGACAAAACGAATCGCCGGGCAGGTCGATGCTTCGCACCAGCCGCTCCAGGCTCAAATAGCCCAGGGAATCAGCCTCGATGTAATCGTTGATTTCCGGAACGCTTAGCCTGGCGGCAATCAGTTCACTCCGTCTCGCAGTGTCGACCCCGAGATAGCAAGGATGTCGCATTGGCGGGGCGTGTATCCGCACGTGAACCTCGCTGGCCCCTGCCCGCCGCAGCAGCCGCACTATCGGCCTGGTTGTGGTACCGCGAACGATGGAATCGTCGACCACCACAACCCGCTTGCCCTTGAGAACCTCGGGAAGCGGATTGAACTTGAGATTGATGCCGACCTCTCGGATTCGTTGATCGGGCTGTATGAACGTCCGACCGATATACCGGCTCTTGATCAGCCCCTCGCTGAACGAGATGCCAGATTGCTGGGAGTAGCCAATCGCCGCCGGCACGGCAGAATCAGGAACTGGAATGATAATATCGGCATCAACCGGGTGCTCCTGCGCAAGCTGCCTTCCCATTTCCTGGCGAGCAGAGTAGAGGAGCCTGTCTCGGATCATACTGTCCGGCCGCGCAAAATAAATGTACTCAAAGATACACAGAGCAGAACGCTCAGTCTTGCACCCATCCAGACTTCTCAATCCATCAGGACCGATGGCAACGATCTCTCCAGGCTGGACCTCCCTGACGAATTCAGCGCCCACCGTATCAAGTGCGCAGGATTCCGACGCCAGCATCCACGAGCCGTTCAGGCGACCGATGCACAGTGGGCGGACCCCCAGCGGATCACGAACTCCGAACAGCTCATCCTTGGTCGCGATGACCAGGCTGTATGCACCCAGAAGCCTGGGCATCGTGTATCGAATCGCATCGATCCAGTTGTGTCCCGGCGCGTACGAGATCGATTTCGCGATGACTTCGCTGTCTGTGGAAGTGGAGAAGGTGAAGCCATCCTCGACCATCTCCTGTCGGAGGTATTCCGTGTTGACCAGGTTACCGTTGTGGCCCAAAGCGAGGTCACCACGGGGACCTTTCACAAGGATTGGCTGAATATTGATTGCCTTGGAGCTTCCCGTCGTCGAGTAGCGCGTGTGGCCCACGGCGATGTGGCCTGATAGGCGCGATAGCTGGTCTTCGCTAAACACCTGCGCCACAAGCCCCATATGCGCAAACAGGCGGATGCGCTCGCCATCGCTAACCGCGATGCCGGCGCTCTCCTGGCCCCTGTGTTGAAGTGCATAAAGGCCAAAGAACGTGATCCGAGCCACGTCCTCGCCTGGACCGTATATTCCAAAAACGCCGCACGCTTCCTTAAGCTTGCCGCTCACTCCGCAAACGCTTCCTTAAACCAAATATCGATCAAGGTGCAAGCAGCCTGCACTCCGAATACTATCACGCACCGGTTCACATGTCAAAGAATAATGGTATTTCCTAGTTCTATAGCACTTTGCATTTTGATATGGCTACCCGTAGCGCGGGGCCTTAGCCGCCGCTTCAGGCTGCCAACTGACGATCCTTCGGCTGAAGGACCGCCAAGCGGCCTGAAGCGGTTCCTGCAGGACCGCGACCTGCGAGCGCTACTGTATTACTAGTGATTGCTTAGCTGCTTTGCAATCGCCTGATCCCAGATTGCCGCCATCTGCGCCACCGGCAAGTCGATCCAACTCCCGATCAGCAGTCGATCTCCGCCCACTTCCCCCAAGACCGCCAGCGGCACGGAGAGGTCACCAGCCAGCTTCGCCAGCGGTCTCAGATTCGCGCTCTTCACGGTGAGGACGATGCGGGACTGCGCTTCGTTGAAAAGCCATTCAGAGGGATTAGTGGCCTCCCTCGGCGGCTCGATCCTGGCGCCTAATCCGCCGAAGATGCCGCTCACGGCCAGGGAGATGGCGATTCCACCGATGCTGCAATCGTGCGCCGAGGAGACCAGGCCCTGCCGAATGGCGGCGAGGCAAAGATTCTGCACACGCCGCTCCATTTCGAGGTCAAGTGACGGCCTTCCCGCGACGATGCCGTGATACACCGCGAGGTACTCACTCGCGCCGAGTCCTACGCCCCTCACATCACCGATCAATACGATGGCATCGCCTTCGTGCTTGAAACGCAGAGTACACCGCCGGTCCACGTTTTCGATAAGGCCAAGCATACCGACGACAGGGGTAGGGTCGACCGCCTCTCCGTTAGTCTCATTGTACAGACTCACGTTCCCACTCACCACGGGAGTGCCGAGGGCGCGGCAGGCATCTGCCATGCCAAGCACAGCCTGTTCCAACTGGTAGAATATCTCAGGCTTCTCTGGATTCCCGAAGTTCAAGCAGTCTGTAATAGCGAGGGGCTCGGCGCCGGTGCACACGACGTTGCGCGCCGCCTCGCACACGGCGATGGCCCCGCCGATGTAGGGGTCCAGGTAAACGTATCGACCGTTGCCGTCCGTCGCCAATGAGATCGCCTTATCGGTTCCCTTGATGCCGAGGACAGCCGCGTCCGCCTCCCCTGGCGCGACCAGCGTATTGGTCTGCACCGTGTGATCGTACTGCTGATAAACGCAGCGCTTACTGGCGATATTGGGAGACGCGAGCAGGGTCAACAGAGCCTGGCTGAGGTCCGCAGGCTCGGCCAATCTCGATAGATCGAAGCTCTGCAACATCTCCAGATGACCCGTCTTTAGACCCTGGCGGCGGTAAAGCGGCGGCTCGGTAAGATATTGCGACGGAATCTCCGCGACCACGGACGGTCCTTCCTTGACCCTCACCATTCCATCGTCGGTGACGTGGCCGATCACATCCGAATGCAGCCCCCAGTGATCGAAGACAGCCTTCACCTTTTCCTCGCAGCCCTTTCTGGCGATTATCAACATGCGCTCTTGCGATTCCGAGAGCACGACCTCATACGGTGTCATATTGGCCTCGCGCCGCGATACCTTGAGCACGTCGATTTCGACGCCGGCGCTGCCTTTGCTCGCCGACTCGACGATCGAGCTGGTGATCCCTGCTGCCCCCAGGTCCTGCATCCCGACGACGTAATCGTGCTTCAACAATTCCAGGCATGCCTCGATGAGAAGCTTCTCCATGAAGGGATTCCCAACCTGGACAGCCGGCCTTCGCTCCTCGGATTTCTCGTTCAATTCGACCGAGGCGAAGGTTGCTCCGTGAATGCCATCGCGGCCGGTGTCGGCTCCCACCAGCATCAGGACATTTCCAACACCGCTGGCGCGTGAGGTGACAATGCTGCTGCTGTCGATAAGGCCGACACACATCGCGTTGACGAGCGGGTTGTTCGAGTAGGAATCAGCGAAGAAGACCTCGCCCCCGACTGTCGGCACGCCAATGCAGTTGCCGTAATCCCCGATTCCGGCGACGACGCCAGAGAAAAGGTAGCGATTCCGGGGCTGATCCAGGGGGCCGAAGCGCAGCGAGTCCAACAGCGCTATCGGCCTGGCGCCCATTGTAAAGATATCGCGCACAATACCGCCAACGCCGGTTGCCGCGCCCTGATAGGGCTCGATCGCGCTGGGATGGTTATGGCTCTCGACCTTCATCACGACCGCCAGGCCATCGCCGATGTCGATGGCCCCGGCGTTCTCGCCCGGGCCTTGAAGAACACGGCTCGATTCGGTCGGGAAAGCGCGCAGCAGTAGCTTAGAGTTCTTGTAGCCACAGTGCTCGCTCCACATTGCCCCGAACATGCCTAGCTCTACCAGCGTCGGCTCTCGCCTGAGCTTTTCCACGATGAGATCGAATTCTTCCTTTGTAAGCGCGACCTCGGCCAGAACCTTGCTATCTACCACTACCACCGCTCCCTAGCGCACCATTAGAGGACCTTGGCGGCAAGATCGCCCCATCCCCACCTTCAGGAAGGGAACTTTCGTCACGCCCAGCGGGAGCCCCCCCGGCATGATGGCGCACCGGCACCTTCGCCGGGTCGGCGAAGTTATCCAGGATCGACTTAAGCACATACAGGCCGTCAGCCCCCCCTAACGCCGGCTCTACGCAGCGTTCAGGATGCGGCATCAGCCCGAAGACGTTGCGGCGATCGTTGCAGATGCCGGCGATCGCGTTGAGCGAGCCGTTAGGGTTGCTTTCCTCGGTCAACCGACCATCGGGAGCGCAGTAGCGCAGCAAGACCTGCCCGTTTTCCTCGATCCTTCGCAATGTGTCGGGATCGGCAAAATAGCGTCCGTCTCCGTGGGCTATCGGCATCCGAAGCACCTGGCCGCTGTGGCAGAGTGAAGTAAAAGGGGTGGCAGCGTTTTCAACCCTGAGGTCAACCCATTTGCACCGGAATTGCAGCGCATCGTTGCGCAGCAATGCCCCGGGTAGCAGCCCGGCCTCGGTCAAAATCTGAAAGCCGTTGCAAATGCCGAGGACCAGACCACCAGCCTCGGCAAACCGTTCTACCGCCTGCATGACAGGCGAGAAGCGCGCGATCGCGCCGGCTCTCAGATGATCGCCGTAGGAAAAACCGCCTGGAAGGATCAGGCAGTCGAAGCGATCGAGGCTGGCCTCCTGATGCCATATGTACTCGACCGGCTGCTTCATCACAGCATCGATCGCGTGGAACGTATCAGCGTCGCAGTTGGTCCCCGGGAAGACGATCACGCCGAATCTAATCACGATCCCTCCCGTCGGCCCCACACGTTCTATTACATATACATATGCTGGAAGCCAGCCACTCGAAATCGATGGTTGACGTGTACAATTTCGAAGCTGGCACTAGTTCTCCGTAGACGGTAAGTTTCTGCGTAAGACGTCGATTCTCTCGAGCGCCATTCCCGCGCCAATGGCAACGCACGACATCGGGTCTTCGGCGATAAAGCACGGCACGCCGGTCTCCTGCACGAGGAGACGATCCAAATTCCGCAGCAGCGCACCGCCACCGGTCAGGACCATACCTTTGTCGATCACGTCGGAAGCCAGCTCGGGCGGTGTTTGCTCCAAGACACCTCTTACGGCCTGGACGATCGCCGCGAGCGGCTCGGCCATAGCGTCTCGCACATCCGACGAGCGCACGGTAATCGTCTTGGGCAAGCCGGCGACCTGATCGCGTCCCCTGACCTCCATCGTGACTTCCTGGTCTAGAGGAAGGGCGCTGCCGATCTGGATCTTGATAGCCTCCGCGGTGCCATCACCGATCATTAAATTATACTTCTTTTTGATATAACCCGCGATGGCCTCATCCATCCTGTTGCCGGCAACGCGCACTGAGCTGCTGACGACGACGCCGTTCAAGGAGACCACGGCGGCCTCCGTGGTGCCTCCGCCGATGTCCACCACCATATTCCCGCTGGGAAGATGGATTGGCACCTTGGCGCCGATAGCGGCTGCCAGAGGCTCCTCTATCAGGTAGGCTATTTTGGCACCGGCCTGTATGGTTGCATCGTGGACAGCCCGCTGCTCGACACTCGTCACCCCAGCCGGGATGCAGACCATGACTTCGGGCTTGAACAACCGAAAGCGGCCGGTCACCTTGGTGATGAAGTAGCGCAGCATCGCCTCGGTGATAACGTAATCGGCTATCACGCCATCACGCATAGGTCGTGTTACGGCGATGCTGCCCGGGGTTCGCCCGAGCATCGCGCGGGCATCGTTCCCAACCGCCACGAGCCTGTTATCAGACAAGGACACGGCCACTACCGACGGCTCGTTGAGAACGATCCCTTTGCCCTTCACCCACACCAGGACGTTAGCTGTGCCTAAGTCTATACCGATACGCCTGACAAGCACCAGATCCCCTTCCTCCCTATCCAGCCGACAGGGATTCCCCCTGAACGCTATAAACGGTCTAATCGACCAGCCGCTCGATATCAGCCCCGAGCTGCCGCAGTCTCTCAGCGATCTTCTCGTACCCTCGGCTGATATGATGAATATCCTGAATCTCGGTTGCGCCGTCGGCGGCTAATCCGGCAATCACCAGTGCGGCCCCGGCGCGGATGTCCAGCGCGCGGACCTTCGTGCCAACCAATTGAGACGGCCCATTGATCACGGCCGTCTGGCCATTAACGCTGATTGTCGCACCCATCTTAACCAATTCACTGGCATATTGCAATCGGTTATCGTACACACGTTCGTGAACCAGACTTGTTCCATCGGACTGCGTCAACAGCGTGGCGAAAGCAGCCTGTAAGTCCGTCGGGAACCCAGGATAGGGCAACGTCTGGACTTCAGCGGCCGTCAGGCTGCCGTTCGACTTCACCCGGTAAGTGCTCTCGCCTTCCTCCACCTGGACCCCGATATCAAGCAGTTTGTGCGTCAGCGGGTCCATATGTGAGACGATCACATCGCGCAGCAGAACCTCTCCGCCGGTGATCGCCGCCGCGATCGCAAAGGTACCGGCCTCGATTCTATCGGGGATCACTCGCAGATGAGCCCCATACAGCCTGTCCACGCCTTCGACTTCGATGATGCTCGTACCCGCACCAGAAATCCTCGCCCCCATTGCCACCAGGCAGGTAGCCAGACCGACGACTTCAGGCTCGGCCGAGGCGTTCTTAATAACCGTCTTGCCCTTAGCGAGGCAGGCGGCCATAAGCAGGTTCTCGGTGCCTGTATGGCTCGGATAGTCCAGGTAAAGCCTCTCACCTTTCAGCCTGGAGGCCGTGATGAGATAATCGCCGCTTTCCTGGACGACCGTTGCCCCCATAGAGGCAAAGCCCTTGATATCGACGTTGACTGGCCGACGCCCGATCGAGCATCCGCCCGGATGCGGCGCTCTGGCGGAGCCAAACCGGGCGAGGAGTGGGCCGGTGACCAGAAATGATGCCCTCATCCTCGTAGCTAGCTCAGCCGGGGTTGTCAACTCATTCAAATTACGAGCGCAAACGCGCACGCGGTGCCTCTCTACGTCGAACTCGACCTCACATCCCAGATAGGTGAGGAGATCAACCAGCGTGCGCGTATCCTCAATGCAGGGTACATTATCGATAATGCATTCTTCCGAGGTCAGCAACGTGGCCGCCAACGCGGGCAACGCCGCGTTTTTGGCCCCGTTTATCGCCACTGCCCCGCGCAACCGCCGCCGCCCACTAATGACATATCTTTCCACTATCGTAAAGCGGCGTAGGACACTGATACTCGGTAGCGCGGCCCTCGCATAGGTATCCTACCGCTGCCGCTTCCTCCTCTTCTCGACGACCTTCAAGCGCGCAACAGATCGTTGGAGCGCAGCTTCGGCGCGAGTGAGGTCAACGCGGTCACGCTGTTCCTCGATTCGTTGTTCAGCTCGCTGTTTGGCCGCCTGTGCCCTGGCCAGATCGATGTCCTCAGCCCGCTCGGCAGTATCGGCAAGCACGATGACCTTATCGGGGCGGACCTCCATGAACCCACCGCTCACGGCCATCGCGATCTCCTCGTTGCCCTTGCGTACCAAAAGCTCACCAGGCTGAAGGGCCGTTAGCAGCGGGGCGTGCTGAGGGAGGATTCCGAGCTCCCCCACAACGCCGGGTGCCACGACGATATCTGCATCTTCGGCGTATACCACTCGCTCTCCGGTAATGACCTCGATTCTTATCTTAGCCATCAGTTATGCCTCAGCCAGTTTCTTAGCCTTCTCGACGGCCTGGTCGATGGTTCCCACCATAAAGAACGCCTGCTCTGGCAGACCATCGTGCTTGCCTTCCAGAATCTCCTTGAAGCCTTTGACCGTCTCTCTCAATGGGACATATGCGCCGGGGATACTGGTGAAGGTTTCGGCTACGAACATCGGCTGCGAAAGGAATCGCTCCATTTTACGCGCCCTGGATACCGTTAATCTGTCCTCTTCGCTCAACTCGTCGATACCGAGAATAGCTATGATGTCCTGCAAGTCCCTATACTTCTGAAGCACCTTCTGGACCCCTCGGGCAACCTCGTAGTGCTCCTGGCCCACTATCTGCGGATCGAGTATTCTTGAGCTCGAGGCCAACGGATCTACTGCAGGATACAGGCCACGCTCGGCGATGGATCGTTCGAGAGCGACGATGGCGTCGAGGTGACCGAATGTTGTGGCGATAGCAGGGTCAGTGTAATCGTCGGCGGGCACGTAGACGGCCTGGAAAGAGGTAACTGAGCCCTTCTTGGTGGACGTAATTCTTTCCTGCAACTGTCCCATTTCCGTAGCCAAGGTAGGCTGGTAACCAACAGCCGACGGCATACGGCCGAGCAAAGCGGATACCTCGGAGCCTGCCAGCGTGAATCGGAATATGTTGTCGATGAAGAGGAGCAGGTCCTTGTTTTCCTCTTCACGGAAGTACTCGGCCATAGTGAGACCGGTCAACGCGATGCGCAGTCTCACGCCCGGCGGCTCGTTCATCTGGCCGAAGACCAGCACGGTCTTGTCGATAACGCCGGAGTCCTTCATTTCGTGCCAGAGGTCGTTGCCTTCGCGGGACCGCTCGCCAACACCCGCGAACACGCTGAAGCCACCGTGCTCCTGCGCGATGTTACGAATCAGCTCCATAATGATAACCGTTTTACCGACGCCAGCGCCGCCGTACATTCCGACCTTACCACCTTTGGTCACGGTAGCGATCAGGTCGATAACCTTAATGCCGGTCTCAAGCACCTCGGCCCTGGTCTGCTGCTCCTCGAAAGATGGAGCAGGCCGAATGATCGGATAGGTCTTGTCGGCGTTGACCTCTCCCAGGTTGTCTAGAGGCTGTCCCAGAACGTTGAATAGACGCCCCAGGGTCGGCAGCCCTACTGGCACGCTGATCGGCGCACCGGTGTCCACCGCGTCCTGTCCACGAGCCAGACCATCGGTACTGCTCATGGCTAGACAGCGGACCCAGTTGTTGCCAAGGTGCTGTTCCACCTCTAGAACCAGCTTCGAGCCCTGCACGCTGGCATCGAGAGCGTTATAAAGAGCGGGCAAATCTTCGGGCGCGAACTCCACGTCCACGACCGGCCCGATGATCTGTACTATCTTACCTACTCCCATGAAAACCTCCTTAGAGCAATAAGGCCATCCCGGCGCCTAGGCGAGAGCCTCGGCGCCTGAGACGATCTCTGAAATCTCAGTCGTGATACTGGCCTGCCGTGCGCGGTTGTAGCTTAGCGTCAGGTCGCCAATCAGTTCATTGGCGTTTTCGGTGGCATTGCGCATGGCCACCATTTGTGCGCTTTGAAAGCTGGCAATCCCCTCCAGAATCGCCTGGTAGACTTCCACCTCAACGAAGCGCGGTAGTAACTGACCGAGAACTCCCGACACATCCGGTTCGTAGATGTACTCGGTGTTTGGGCCACTGACCTTGGCCGGTTCGACAGGTAAGAGCCGCTTGATAAGCGGGCGCTGTACCAACGTCGACACGAACTGCGAGTACACGATATACGCTTCATCGATCTCCGCGTTTACGTACTCGTCGATCAAGATATGGGACATCGGCGTAGTATCGATCAGCGACGGCACGTCCGACATCTGAGTGAACTCGGCAACCACGTTCTGTCCGCGACGGATCAACCAGTCACGTCCCTTCTTGCCGACGGCAACTATCTTCATCGGCTTTTGCTGATCGAGAATGAAGTTAGCCGCCGCGCGAATCGTATTACTGTTCAAGCCGCCACAAAGGCCTCTGTCGGCGGTAATGACCAGCAGGCCGATTTTACGCGGCTCTCTGCGCTGCAACAAGGGATGAGGGGCCTCGAACCCGCCAACCGCCGCGGCCAGGTGACCCAGAAGCTCGTCCATTTTCTCCGAATACGGTCGTGACGCAAGCACCATACTCTGGGCCCGCCTCATCTTGGAGGCGGCGACCATTTCCATGGCCTTGGTTATCTGTGCCGTACTCTTTACGCTACGAATGCGACGACGTATCTGTCGAGTATTTGCTGGCAAGCTAACCTCCCTCGATCGCTAGTAAGAAAAGCCTTGCTTGAATTCTTTGATTGCCGCAACCAGGCTATCGTTAGTCTGGTCGCTAATCTTCTTTTCCTCGGCGATCACTTTGAGGATGTCGGGATGCGCCGATCCCATAAAACGCAGGTACGCAGCCTCGAAGTCCTGGATTTTGTCCACCGGGACATCGTCCATAAACCCGTTGATCGCCGCAAAGATTACGGCCACCTGTTGCTCCACGGGCATCGGCCTGTATTGCGGCTGCTTGAGAATCTCGGTAACTCGTGCACCGCGATCGAGCTGCGCCTTTGTCGCCTTATCCATATCGCTGCCGAACTGGGCAAAGGCCGCTAATTCGCGGTACTGCGCGAGGTCCAGCTTCAGTTTTCCCGCGACCTGCTTCATCGCCTTCGTCTGGGCAGCGCCGCCGACGCGAGACACCGAAATACCGGGGTTCACAGCCGGGCGAATGCCCGCGTAGAACAGGTCAGGCTCCAGGTATATCTGGCCATCGGTGATCGAGATGACGTTCGTCGGGATGTAGGCTGAGACGTCGTTAGCCAGGGTTTCGATGACCGGAAGGGCCGTCAGGCTTCCTCCGCCCAGTTCGTCGCTCAGCCTCGCGGCGCGCTCGAGCAGGCGCGAATGGAGATAGAAGACGTCGCCAGGATACGCCTCGCGTCCTGGTGGACGACGGAGCAACAATGAAATCTGGCGATAGGCCCAGGCGTGCTTAGACAGGTCATCGTAGATCACCAGAGCGTCCTGCCCCTTCTCCATAAAGTATTCGCCCATCGCGCAGCCGGAATATGGCGCCAGGTACTGCAATGCTGCCGGAGAGTCTGCCGACGCGCACACGATGATCGTACGGTCCATCGCCCCGAACTCTTCCAGCTTAGCCACCACCTGCGCGACTTTGGATTGTTTTTGCCCGATTGCGACGTAGACACAGACCATATCGCCTTTTTTCTGGTTGATGATGGTGTCGATTGCAATCGCGCTCTTCCCGGTCTGGCGGTCGCCAATGATCAGCTCTCGTTGCCCTCGGCCGATAGGAATCATCGAGTCGATGGCCTTGAGGCCGGTCTGCACCGGAGTGTTGACTCCCTGGCGCACGACGACGTTCGGAGCAATTCGCTCGATCGGCAGCGTTTTAGCCGTTTCGAGCGGGCCTTTGCCATCGATTGGTCGTCCCAGAGCATCGACCACACGACCGATAAGCTCTTCACCTACGGGAACCTGGGCGATGCGGCCGGTCGTTCTTACCTGATCGCCTTCTTTGATCATCGTATCGGCCCCAAGGAGCACGACACCAACGGTCTCCTCCTCGAGGTTCATTGCGAGGCCGACGACGCCGTGAGGAAATTCCACCAACTCGTTCGACATCACCCCTGATAGGCCATAGACACGAGCGATACCGTCGTGGACTTCCACGACGGTGCCGACATCCACAGCGGTCAGAGGCTCTGCAAACCGTTCGATCTGTTCTTTAATTATCTGGCTGATTTCTTCCGCTCGAACAGCCATAGTTACCTCCATCAATAAGCACAATAAGCAACACTTACGTACGGGTTGGACACAACGACCAGGCTAGGCCTGGCACAGTTTCTCGCGCATTCTTGCCAACCGGTCGGCGACGCTGCCGTTGATCAGCTTATCACCGATCTTCGCCACGATGCCGCCGATGATGCTTGGATCTACCGAACACCTCAAGGTCACTTGCTTGCCGGTAAGCGCGGCCAGCCCATCCGCGACACGCGCGGCAGCCGCCTCATCGAGAGGCACCGCGGTGATCACTTCGGCAACTGCGACGCCACGTCGCTCGTTCAAGAGACGCTGAAACTCGGCCACGATCTTGTCTATCGATTCAATGCCTCGCCGCTCGATGAGCACATAGACGAAGTTACGCCTGAGGCCCTCCAGGTCCGGCAGCCCGGCGTCGATCATCGCCTTCTTCCTTTCGAACGGCACTTCAGGATTTCGGATTATAGCTGCGACCTTCTCGTCGATCAGGAAATCACGGATATCGTTCAGGTCCTGCAACCATTTATCGTAATCGCCGTTTTGCGAGGCAAACTCGAAAACTGCGCGGGCGTATCGTCGCCCAGCGCTACCTTTTGCCATTTGCCGCACACCTCCAAATCAATGGCTCGGTAGCGGCGGGCACGCCTTTTACAGGGCGCGCCCACTGCCGTGCTCCCTAGTTATTGCTGAACTTCTCGCTGTCGCGAAGGGTCTCCTCGATCAGACGATATTGCGCCTCGTCGTCGAGCGATCGCGCGACGATCTTGCTCGCCGCCAATATCGCGAGATCGCCGACTTCTCTTCGCAGCTCGGCCATCGCCTGCCGCTTTTCGCGCTCAATCTGACCCTGAGCTTTGGCCAAGAAATCCTCTGCCTCGCGACGCGCACTCTCTTGCGCTTCCTGATGAATCCGATCGGCTATCTGATTCGCCTGGGCAATTATTGCCTGGCTTTCTTTTCGAGACTGCTCGATCTGAGCGGCGTACTCCTGCTGAGCGCTCGCCAGTTGTTGCTTGATGCGCTCGGCGTTTTCGACGCTCTCCCGGATTTTCGCCGCTCGCTGGTCCAGCATGTTCATTATCGGCTTATAGGCGACCGCCCGGAGTATGATCAGGAGCAGAGCAAAGTTTATCAACTGAGCCAGAAGGCCAGTTCCATTTATGCCTAGCGCATCCAAGAACTATCTCCTTTCCTCTGCAAAAACAACAAAGGCCAGAGCGTTGACGGCACGCCGATCAACGCCCTCTGCCAGCCCCGATACACCACCTTGACCATAATGTATCGGGGCTGACCCCGATACATTACCTTAACTATAAAGTATCGGGGCTGGCCGGACAATGACCAATCGTGTTAGACAAATTTGATGATCAGAGCAACCACCAAGGCGTAGATAGCGATAGCTTCAGCGAACACGATGCCGAGCATCATGTTCGTTCTGATGGCACCCTCCGCCTCGGGATTGCGTCCGAGCGCTTCCATCGCCTTTCCCACAAGCATACCGATGCCGAGTCCAGGTCCAATAGCACCAATGGCAATAGCAATCGCACTTGCAAGCAACCTCATGCCATCATCAGTCATTGAATTTCCTCCTTTTTCGCCAGTTCATAATATGATTTCTGTCAGTGAGCCTTGCCGTGCTCGGTCTCGTGCTCGCCGCCGTGACCGGTCGTGGCAACCGTAAGGAATACCAGCGTCAGCAACATGAAGACAAACGCCTGGATGGCGCCGACGAACAGCTCCAGCCCCATGAATGGAACCGATGCTACCCACGGAACCAGGAACACCATCACGCCCAGGAGCACCTCACCCGCAAAGACATTGCCGAAAAGTCGGAAACTGAAGGAGATTATCTTAGCTATCTCGCTAACAGTTTCCAGAATCCCGACGAAGAAATCCATCGGGCCCTTAAGGGTGAAGAATCGGCCTATATAACTAAAGGTGCCCAGGGCACGAATCCCGTAGAACTGCGTCGCCACCACTGAGACAATCGCCAAAGCGAGCGTCGTGTTCAAGTCGGTATTCGCCGACCTGAAAAGCGGCAGCAGCAACTGCTCTACTTCGCCGTGCTCGCCCTCGATTGTCTCGATCAGGCCGATAGTAGTGTAGCCAGGCAGCAACCCCATCCAGTTCGATACCATAATGTACAGGAAGAAGCTGCCCACCAGTGGGAAAAACATTCGGCTCTTCTCCTTGCCCGCGATGGAATCAGAGAGGCCAAGCAGCACCTCAATTGCCGCCTCTGCCAGGCACTGGAGCCTGCCGGGCACCATCTGCATCTTTCGCGTCGCAAAGAAAAACAGCAACGATAAGACGATTATCGTTGCCCAGGCCGCCGTCATCGTATTGGTGATCGGAATACCAGCTAGCTCTCCGATCTTCTCCGCCGGCAGTTGCACGTGTGGCTTGCCCACCGGGAAGAAGATCGCTCCCCCAATGACCAGGGCGAGCATAAGGACAATGGTCCCAACCTTTTTCACCGGCGCTACTCATCCTCCTTTGTGTCTGCGTCTTCTTTGTCCCCGTAATCGACCTTGTGGTACTTCTTGCGCGGCTGCTCCTCTGCCGCCGCGGCAATGGCCCGCGACACCTGGCGGTAAACGATCATACTCCCGACCAGGATGCCGACAAGAGAAAAGAACAGCACACCGATGGGCGACGTACCGAGCGTACGGTCGACCCAAACGCCGATGAGCAGACTGCCGACGATAGAGAGGGAGATCGTCCAACCCAGTTGCAGCAGCAGTGCCCAAGGCCCTAAGTACTGATTCATCCTCTATCCTTAGTCGCGCCGAACGGAAGTATATCACACCCTTCGGGCGAGGGTCAACAAAGGAGACAGATGATTTTCTCGATTCTCGTTCATTTCACGCGTGGGATCTGGGAAAAGGGTCATTCCTCGGGGAGGATGCCCCGTGCAGCCGCCCCCCGGCCGCAGGACGCATCAGGTCGGCTGGACGGCGGCGAAGTGGATCACCTCCACGCCGGCCTCGGCGAAGGCCGCGATCGCAAAATCGTCCGGGTATCCGTTTAGATAGACGACGCGCTCGAGCCCGGCATTGATGATCATCTTGGCGCAAATGAAGCAAGGCTGATGGGTGCAGTAGACGGTTCCACCTTTGACGTTCACCCCGTGATAGGCTGCCGATACGATGGCATTCTGTTCGGCGTGCAGGCCACGGCAGATTTCGTGGCGCTGCCCAGAGGGTATACCCAGTTGCTGCCGCAAGCAGCCGATGTCGAGACAGTGAGCTACGCCGCGAGGGGCTCCGTTGTAGCCGGTGCTCACAATCTGCCGATCCTTCACGATGACAGCCCCGACCTGACGACGGACGCACGTGGACCGCTTTGCCACCACCTCGGTTATCTGCATAAAGTACTCGTCCCAGGTTGGACGCGAGTAAGAACCTTCCATCATCCTCCCAGATTGGGCCTTTAACTTGCACGAACAGTATATACTGTTGGGTGAATAGTGGCAATATCGTGAGCTGGCCGGATTTCATACGATCGCCGCTTTACACACCTGGCAATCAAGCCTTATAATGAGTAAACAGGTACGCATTCAAGACGGGAGGTACAAGAAGGAATGGGTCTCTTATCTCGTATGTCCTCCATTCTCAAGGCCAAAATGAGCGACTTCCTCGACAAAGCCGAAGATCCGCGTGAAACGCTGGACTACTCTTATCAGAAACAGCTCGAGCTGTTGCAGAATGTCAAACGTGGCGTGGTCGACGTGGTGACGGCGAAGCGCCGCCTGGAGCTCCAGGAGGCCAAGCTAAAGGAGAACGCCGCCAAGCTCGATGGACAGGCCAAACAGGCTCTGGCCGCCGGCCGGGAGGATCTGGCACGAACAGCGCTCGAACGCAAGCAAGTCATCTTGCTGCAACTGCAAGGGCTCGATAGTCAGATCGCCGACCTGGAGAAGGAGCAGGAGAAGCTCACGACCGCCGAGACGCGTCTCGCGATGAAGGTGGAGTCCTTCCGCACACGCAAGGAAACCATCAAGGCGCAATATTCGGCCGCCGAAGCGCAGGTGAGGATCGGCGAAGCAGTCACAGGGCTCTCAGAAGAGATGGCCGATGTCGGCTACGCGGTGCAGCACGCCGAAGACAAGACCGAGAAGCTACGAGCCAGGGCCGGCGCGATAGACGAGCTGGTTGCGGCCGGCACGCTGGAGGATTTCACGGGCACGCCAGATATCGTCGAGCGCGAGCTGTCGCAGATCTCGGTCTCGCAGAACGTCGAGCAGGAACTGGCCAGAATGAAGCAGCAACTGGCGGCGCCAAAGCAGACGAAGCAATTGAAGGAGGGGAAATGATCGTTCGCATATCCACTGAAGGACAGTATCGGCTCCCCAGCGCAGTTTTGGATGAGCTCAACACGTTGGACAACAACATCGTCGAAGTCGTCGCCGCAGGAGATACGGAGAGGTTCAAGAGCCTTTACGACCAGATGATCGCCCTCGTCCACAAAAAGGGACAGCCACTGAAGCCGGATGAGATCCTGGAATCCGAGGTTATCCTTCCACCCCCCGACATCACGATCGAAGATGCCAAGAGATTGTTTATCGGGGGGGGCCTTGTGCCTGACTAAGAACCTACCGGTAACCGGTATCTATAGTCCCCCGCACGTGCCCCAGCGGGGGGCAAGCCCCGCGCTACGTTTTTGGATAGGCACTAAGTGGGATGTCCCAGAGAGGGTACCAGCGCTCGAGCTCGGGCTCGACGGGCATCTCTTTTTCCATCACGGCACGAAGGCGTAGTTCAAAAGGGTTATCGCGCTGTTTGTTGGGCAAAGGCACAAAGGGATAGAAGTTGCCCCGCTTGTAGTTGTATATCCAGTAGATATCGCGCTTTTCGTTGTCGACGAACTGAAACACCGCGGCCAAAAGCTGTTCGCCAAACCCGTGATCCTGCAGGGTCAAGCTCACCATGTGCAATGTGGCAACCAGATCGTCGAAGTTGCTGCCTATGAGTAGCACCCAGCCAAAGCCCAGGTTATCCTTGACGAAGCGAATTTCGGCCCCGGATTCGCGACGGGCGATCTCTAGCAGCCCCGTCAACTCGGTCTCGACGGCGTCGAAATACGAGCTTTCGACAGGCCTGAAGCAGATTCCGGCCTTCCCGGTTGGGTTGGCGTTGAACTTCACCGCGAGCGTAACCTGGGCGGTCGACATCGCGAAAAGCTTCTCTATCTTTGATTTCAGCGGTCGCGTTCTCCCGAGCAAGATATCGAACAATCCCATCTTACAGCGTCTCCATCTCCTGCTCCATCTTCTTTAGCCTCTCGATGCGACGCTCCAACGAGGGATGTGTGGACAACAGCTCCATTATCGAATCCCCGCGCAGGGCTGGCACGATAAAAAACGCGTTCATGCCTTCGACCTCACGCAGGTCACGCTGCGGTATGCGCTGCATGGTCCCGCTGATCTTGACCAACGCCGACGCCAGCAACGCAGGAGACCCGGTGATGATGGCCGCGCCCCTGTCGGCGGCATATTCCCGATAGCGTGACAACGCGCGAATGAGCAGGAAACTCAGCACCCAGACGAGGAGCGATACCAGCCAGACCAGCACTATCCCACCAGCGCTGTCTCGGCCCCGACGGCGGTCGTAGCCGCCGTGCAGCCCACCAAACATAAGCGATCGCATCAGGAAGTTGGCGACCATCGCGAAGAAGCTGGCGAGGGTGATGACCATAACATCGCGGTTGCGCACGTGGGTCAGCTCGTGCGCGAGCACGGCTTGCACTTCGTTCGGCTGCAAACGGTCCAGCAGCGACGTCGTCACGGCGATCACCGAGTTATTGGCATTCCGGCCGGTTGCGAAAGCGTTCGGCACGTTGGAATCCACCAGCGCGACTTTGGGCTTGGGCATGTCGGCCATCGCCGCCAGCCGCTCTACCATAGCGTGAAGCTCTGGCGCCTGGGCCGGCGAGACCTCTCGCGCACCAACCGACCAGAGGGCGATCTTATCCGAAAAGAAATATTGCGCGCCGATCAAAACGGCGGCGATGATGGCGAGGCTGAAGAAGTCGAGGCCTGACGCCCAGAGGAAAGTGATAAATAGAAGATATAGCGCTGCCAGCAAGAACATGACCAGGAACATCCGAACCGTCAGTTCGGTATCTCTGCCGTACCATCTCCTACTCATACAAGCCTCCTCCCGTCGAGCACGAGCGCATCGCCGAGCAACCTCGTTCCGCTAGCGCACTGGTAATTGTAGACTAAGCGATGGCAGGTGTCCAGGAAGTTACTCCTCGCTGTATCGCTGCTCTTTCCACGGGTCGCCGTCGTTGTGATAGCCGCGCATCTCCCAGAAACCGGGCCGGTCCTGAGCGATGAACTCGATTCCCCTCACCCATTTGACGCTCTTCCAGAAATATCGCTTCGGAACAACCAGCCGCAGCGGCCAGCCGTGGTCGGGGGTGATGTCTTTCCCGTCGTATTTGTGGGCAAACAAGACATTCTCGTCGTCGAGAACATCGAGGGGCAAATTCGCCGTGTAACCACCGTCGGCGTGAACGAGGACAAATCGAGCCTCAGGACGTAGCTTGATCCTCGCGAGTATCTCTCTGAAGGCCACACCTTCCCAGCGGTTGTCCAGCTTCGACCAGCGTGTCACACAGTGGGCGTCCGAGATCATCTCAACTTTCGGCAACCGCATGAACCCGTCGAATGACCATTCGACCATTTCCTCGACTTCGCCGAAGGCCCGGAGCCTCCAGGCAAGCCGATCGAACGGCGGCACAGCGCCGTAGTGCAACACCGGGAACTTACTGGTGACAACCTGTCCCGGCGGAACGCGCGGCTCGCGAAAGTGTCTCATACAACCGTTACCTTATCTTCTCGATTTGCTCGCGATACCCTAATCGAATCCACCCAATTCAATTGTATACTCAATGTGCCGGTATCACAACCGTGCGGGGATTGCCGCTACAACAAACAGGTGTAGCTCAGGGCTCGGGGTCCGGCGCTCGTAGCCCATACGCGCTTTCGATACCAGAGATCAGTCGACGCCAGTCGAATTTCTCAAGAATGCGCTCCCTCGCCCGCTCTGCAAGCCGCCTTCGCCCCGCCTCGTCGGCTAACAGGCTGACCACGGCGCGCGCGAAGCGCGGAATGTCGTCGGGCTCGACAAGTACGCCTGACACGCCGTCCTCGACGTACTCGGCCACCTGGCCGACCCGTTCGGCGACCACCGGAACCCCGTTGACCATCAGATCCACCAGCTTCATCGGACACTTGGCGCGATTCAGCAGATTGTCATCCATCGGATAGATGGCGACGTCCGCCATCCCGAACCATCTGGACACCTCTTCCTTTTCCACCCATCCGACAAACACGGCTTTATCGGCCAGGCCCGCGTTCCGCAGCAGCGCCGCCAGCCGTTCTTCTTCGCCCCTCAGGCCCTTTCCGACCACGATCAATCTCGCCGCGGCATCTAGCTCCAGGATCGCGTGCAGCAGCGCGACGATCTTCTCCAGCCTGTATTCAAAGAACCTGGTGAAGAGCAATATGTTATGGTTGCTGTCCTTTTCCGCCTGGGCGTTCGGGGTTAAGGCACGCCAGCAAGCCATTGGCGCGAGGTCTTTGATGAAAACTCCATTGGGCACATAATGCACCTCGTTTCGCGAAACACCGGTTGACCAGGTCAAAAGCTCCAACGCCTTGCTGGCGACCGTGACCGCGTCGCACCAGCGCAGCCCGGTGCGCTCGTGCCAGGCGGCAAACCATTTGATCGGGCGGGGGAAACTCTCGATCTCGTTCCAGCCACCGGTCCCTTCCCAGTCATCCGTGTCGACCACCAATCTCACGCGTGAAAGTCCCAACTTTCTGAGCGACCATACGAGCATTCCGGCAAACCCGGCGTAAGCCTTCGGCTTAAAAATGTGGACGACGTCGGACGGCTCTCGGAGTGTGCGCCAAAGCACTGCAATGGTGAGGAGGCCGTGCCAGAAGAGTGGGATTCGCGGCGGCAATTTGAGGTTGGCGACGGTTACGCCGTCGATCGTAGCCTCCAGTCCGGACTCGGCAGGGTCATCCCACGGCGGCACTACGATGCAGACAGAGTGCCCTCGCTCCACCAGCGCTTTGGCCATTGGCAGGGCGCGCACTCCCATCGTGCCTTTCTGCCAGAGCCCGAAGTTGCCGACCATCGTGATTCTCATCGTGCCGCCTGCCCTATCCCGAAGTTTTTGGCCGCCGTCATCAGTCCCCGCCGGCCCCTGCGTTGCCATAGAATTATAGCCCGGCCTGGGAAGTGTGAAAAGGGGCTGGGGGTGTAGGATTGAGGGTTGAGGGGTTGGGGAGTGGTTAGCCGATAGCTGTTATGCCCCAGCTTGAAAGAGGGTCTTTGGCGTCAACGGATGTGCAACGGATAAACGGATACAGGATGCGGCGTATATGATGTAGTTGATTGAATCATGCAAAAGGTGGTCTGAGTGAGAATAACTTCTGATCTCACACTTGTCTCTCCCCGTTTCCTCGCATCCGTTTGTTGTCTTCACCGTTGACGCCCTGACAGACATCCCAACGAGTTTCCGCAATCGCGCATACATTACCAACTCCCAAGCCTGCTTGCACGCGTTGCACCGGTGTGCTACACTGCCGGCATCGCTAGCACAGGAGGTTCGCATGCTGGTCAGAGATGCCCGTTGGAAGGAAAGTGCCGATATAGTGATTCTCGGATACGGAGGGGCCGGGGCCGTGGCGGCCATCACCGCTCACGATCTGGGGGCAGAGGTCCTGCTGGTGGAGAAGCAGGCTCAGGATTCCCACTATACCAACACACAGATGTCGGCAGGCAATTTCATCTGTCCCAACGACGTGAACGGGGCGCTGCGCTATATGGAGGCGATTTGTCGTGTGGAGGAGGGGCTGACGTGGACCGACCGCGACACGCTGCACGCCTGGGCAGAATACACCAGCCAGAACATCGCCTGGCTAGAGGCAATGGGCGGCCACATCAAGCCCGGCCCAAACGGCGGCGAGCACCGGAAAGTCGAGGGCTGGGAGTCAATTGGCCGCGCGGGAATCGCCGGCTCTGGCCTGGGGCTGCATCGTCTGCTAACCTCGAATGTCGCCAGACGCGGCATTCGCGTGCTTTTCGATACGCCGGCCCAGAAGCTCCTCACCGATAGCGACGGGAGAGTGGTGGGCGTGCGGGTGGCAGTGGGCGAGGGCCGAGAGGCAATGGACATCAAAGCCAACCGGGCGGTGATTATGACCCTCGGAGGCTTCGAATTCGACGAGTCGATGAAGCTCAATTATCTCAGGGTCTTCCCCACGTACTTCTATGGCACGACCGCCAACACGGGCGATGGACACCGTATGGTCATGGATATGGGAGCCGACCTCTGGCACATGAACTGCTGCTCCGCCCGGCTGGTGGCGAAGTTCCCAGATTTCCCCATCGCCTTCAGCGTGGAGTTCAGCACCAAGTTCGCGCACCACATTGACCCGGCGGACAAATCCCAGGTAGCCACCGGGAAGTCCGCCGGTTACGTTCTGGTGGACCGCGACGGCAGGCGTTTCACGTCCGAGAACATCAAGTTCCACACGCTCTACTATGAGCTTGCCCTCTTCGATAGCCATCGTCTGATCTACCCCCGCGTGCCCTGCCACCTGATCTTCGACCAGGCGCGTATGGATGCCGGGCCGATCCCCAGCACGAAGGCTGGCCCAGCCGGGCCCGTCCAGCTCTACCATTGGAGCAAGGACAACCAGGCTGAACTGGAACGAGGCTGGATCGTCAAGGGCGACACCGTCGACGAGCTAGCGGACAAGATCGGCGTACCGGCCGCGAACCTGGCCGAGACGGTGCGTCGCTATAATATCTATTGTCGGGAGGGGCACGATCCAGAGTTCAATCGACACCCTTCGGACCTCACGCCGTTCTCCCAGCCGCCGTTTTACGCTCTGCGGCTGTACCCGGGTGGGCCCAACACACAGGGCGGCCCGCGCCGCAACCATCGGGCTCAGGTGCTGAACGTCGACGGCGACCCCGTTCGTCGGCTATACGCAGCCGGCGAGTTCGGCTCCGTCTATGGGATGCTCTACCCGGCTGGGGGAGGCAACATCGCCGAGTGCATCGCCTTCGGCCGCATCGCCGCCGAAAACGCGGTGCGGGAGGAGCCGATGGGGGCATAGCAGAGAATGGGGGGCGGTGCCGACAGGTCCGGTTTCAACACGGAGGGGGTTAATAAGGGGTGGTGCTATCCGTAGGCGTGGCTTGTTGGGTTCTGGCGAGCGAGGCATTGGGTGCGTTTAGAACCTTTTCCGCCCCTTGCCCTTGCCATCGCGATTAGCGCTTAGGCTGCCGGCTACGCCGCGACGTATTCGCGGATGTCCACTTGAACTTTGGCGCGCACTGCTTCCTCCGCGGTTTTGAGAAGCTGGCCCGCGGTCTCCTCGTCCACGTACTCCTCTCCGCAGTTGTCACACACGCGCCGGAACGCCTTTAATGACCAACGTAGTGCCATCCCGTTCAACGGTAACAGTGGCTTTTCCTGGCCGGGTTTCACCTACTTTGCAGATGACACACTTCACAAGATTCTCCTCCTGAAGCACGGCTCCCATCGGACGGGGTCGGGCTCGTAATGAAGATTATAGCATTATCTTATGAAGAACGAGGGATCGCCTACAGAATTTGCGGAAAGGTAATATACGCCGGATTGTGGAAATTCCTTGGGAGGTGTATCAAGGCGTCAACGGATACTGAACGGATAAACGGATAGGAGTTGCGACGTGCGCGATACCGTTGATGTATCATGCAAGCGCGTGCAAAAGGTGGCCAGAATGGGACCACTATCTGGTCTCACGCCTATTTCCTCCGCGTTCGCACGCATCGGTTTTCGGCCACGCCGTTCTCATTCCTGCAAAAGGGCGCGGCGATCCTGGAAGGGATCCGTTCAGTATCCGTTGACGCCGAAGCCTCTTCCTATTTCCACAATCATGTGTACACTACCCTGCGCGTCACTGCACCAGCAAATCGGACAACTCGATTCGCGAACAGCCCTTTCGGTAAGCCGCCACAGTTTGCGATGCTTAACCGGTCGGAGCCTCGCCTTTCTGAGGGTGACGACCATTCGCCACTTTGCGCTCGATGCCGAGACAGATCGCGGCGGCGAGCAGGATGACGAGGATGGGCACGACGAGCGACGGGCGCATAGCGGCGACGAAGCCGTTGATGAAGACGTCGTGGAAGAGCTGGCGGAACTGTTCCGCGGCCTGGGCAGGGATGCCAGGCGGCAGTTGAAAGCCGCCGCTTTGTCTCGGGCCGATCTCCAGGCCGCCACTCACAGCATTGGCAAGGGCATCGACGAAACCCTGTCGCATCTCCGGGGGCAACTTCGCGGAATCCGCGATGGCTTGCGCGCGAAGCTCGCTCGCCAGTTGGTGCTCCAGCACGGCGCCCACCGCGGCGCTCCCGATCACCGCTCCCATCTGCCTGGTGGTGTTAAAGACCCCCGAAGCCGCGCCCGCCACCCTGGGGCTGATACCGCGCATAGCGACCGCCGTCATCGGCGCCATCACGAAACCCTGGCCGAGGCCGCCGACGATCAATGGGACGAGGAAGGTCGACCAGGTCGAATGCGGAGTCGCCAGCAGGACGATCGCGCCCATGCCGATGGCGTTAAGTACCAGGCCGATAATAAGAATGTACTTGCCGCCCATACGATCGGCCAATCGACCGGAGATCGGGGCCGCGAACATCGATAGAATCGATAGCGGCAGCAACGCCATTCCAGCTTCCAGAGCGGTCATGCCAAGCACCGATTGGAGGTAAATGATGATCGGCAGGAACAGGCCCAGCATACTGAAAGCGACCGCGGCGACGACGACGTTCATGAGCGAGAAGTTACGGTCGGCGAAAAGCGAGAGAGGGATCAATGGCTCAACCTGCTTGCGCTCCCAGACGACGAAGCCGATCAGCAGGAGCACGCCGGCGGCTATTACCTCCGGTATCGTCACCCAACCCCAGACAGCGCCCCAGTTGTAAGGCTGCCCCTCGATCAGACCGAAGACGATGCCGAAAAGGCCGGCGCTGGCGAGCGCAATACCCGGGAGGTCCAGATGGTGAACCCTGCCAGGCCTGAAACTCGGCACGATCAGGAAGGTGGCGATCAGTGAAACGATGCCGATTGGCAGGTTGATGTAGAAGATCCATCGCCAGCTCCAATTGGTCACTATCAGGCCGCCGAGGGTAGGCCCCACGATGGTGGCGATCCCCGCCACGGCGCCCCAGACGCCGAATGCGGTGCCGCGTCGTTCGGGCGGGAAGATGTTTGTCATAATGGCCAGGGTCTGTGGGGTCAGAAGCGCGCCGCCAACGCCCTGCAGCACCCGAGCGGCAATCAACTGGTTGGTGTCCTGGGAGAGGCCACTGAAGACCGAGGCCAGGACAAAAATAACCATCCCCACGACCATCACGTTGCGCTGGCCATAGAGGTCCCCCAGACGGCCGGCGGTGATAAGCAGCACCGCGTAAATCATCATGTAGGCGTTGACGACCCAAAGGATCTGGTCGAGCGAGGCATTGAGAGCATCGATGATGCTCGGGATAGCGACGTTGACGACGGTCGTGTCCACCAGAATCATGAAGAATCCGGTGCACAGCACCATCAAAACCACCCAGGGATTTGACCGCAGCCGATTCATATTATCCTGTAGACCGCCTTAGTTCCAGTTTCTGTTGCGGAATGAACTCATTTGATTAGAAAGCGTGTCGTGTGAGGATTGAGGGTTGTAATTGCCGAACTGGAGCACAAAGGAGGTGAAGGGTCTCGGCCTTCGAGGGCCAGGACCCTTCACCCCGCTCAGGTGACAAAGTTTTCACATCAATGCATCAGACACAACGGAGTGAGCATATCACGAAGATTGCTCCGCTGTCAAACGCAGGCAGGCTTCGACACGGTTCCAAAGTGTGCTGGCTAGCCTACGAGCGGGCCAGTAACGGTGCGTGGTGGCCGAAATGATTTGGCTCTACGCTTTGCCAAATCGCGTATCAGAGGCTCTGCCTTACGCTCTGTCTGAAAGGCCACTAATATAAGAGGGAACCGATTCCAGGCTTCCCCTTTAGTTGTTCATGTCGGGCTCGGCTCCCCAGATGAGCTTGCCGTTCGAGTAGAGCCCGATCTTCTCCCAGACCTGGTAATCCGTCAGCTTTTCCGGGGTCCGATTCTTATCGAAGCTATAATCATCGCCCTGCTCGTGCACCGCGCGGCCAGCCGCGCGCATTACCGCCTGGACTTCGGCGACCCCACCCTTGCCGAGGATCTCGCCGGCGTCTTTCGCGAACGTTATCTTCAGCAGATCCGTCCTGTCAGCATTGGGGTCCTTGCCTGTCTCGACAGCAACGTTGTCGTTACCAACGCTCGCCCAGAGGACCGACGCTTGCTCGTTACTGTCAGAGCCATCGGACTTGAACCAGTAGCGCAGCTCCAATCCGTCAAGTGGGATCGGCTCCACACCCACGTTGACAATTCGTATCTCAGGCGCCAATCGCACACCCGCACCTCCGGTAGTGCCCGGGTGATACAGGACACGCAAATCCCCGTCCATTTTCGCCTTCTTCGTGGTCTCGGTGCCGTAATCAGGCACGATGGCCGTATCGACGACGGTCGCCTGACCGGGGGTTGATTTCGGCCATTGATAGGTCGAGAGCAGCGCCTGCTTGTTCTTGTCTATCGCCTTCCAGCTCGTATCTTCCTCATCCAGGATGCCCCCGGTGTCGCCGGAGTTGGCGTTAAACGCCCAGTATGTATAGCTGATGCCCTTTTCCTTCAGGTAGGCCATAAATGCGCGCTGCCACTTGCCCTCGGGACTATCAGCGTCCACCCGGCGGCCGCCGAACTCGCCGACCATCAGCGGCGCGATCCCCTGCTCGGCAATGAAGCCCCAGTATTTGTCCCAGACTCGCGGCAGGTTGCTCGGGAAAGAAGGGTCCTTGAACCAACCCTGGGTCCAGACGCCAGGTCCGTACTCATGCGGGCTGTAGACCAGCTTGTTGGGCACGTTCAAGCGCACGGGGTTTTTCTGGACGCCGCGCAGATTTCCTCCCCACCAGAACCAGTCGCCGTCATAAGACTCGATGCCTTCGACGAAGATCAGCCAGTCCGGGTTCACGGCAAGGATGGCGTTTCCTGCCTTCTCCGCCGCCAACCGCCAATCCGTCTTTGGATCGCCGGTGCCCCACGTGGCTTTCTCGTGTGGCTCATTGTGCAGATCGGCGCCGATCACGGTATCGTTGCCTCGGTAGCGTGCCGCGAGCATCTTCCAGTCGGCGATCCAGCGTTCCTCGCTGTACCGGGTCGTGTACCAGAGCGTTGACTGCTCGTCCTTGTCAGGGCGGTGGCGGTCGAGGATGATCCTCAGTCCACGCTTACCGGCCCCCTCGATAATCTTGTCCATTATCTGGATGCCACTGAGACCGTGCAAGTCGGGATTCTTTTTGAAGTCGATGCCCTCCGGCAGGCTCCGGGGGTCGAACATCTCGTTCGAATACGGCAGACGGATCGTGTTGTAGCCGAGAGAGGCGATCTGGTCGAGCATATCCTCCCAGTTGCGCTCCCACAGCCCGTGCGGCGCAAACGTCCCCGTCTCCCCACCGAACCAGTTCACCCCCGTGAGGCGCACCTCGTTGCCGTACGAGTCGACGATCTTACTCCCCTCTGTGTGCAGGAAATTCGGCGGACCCGGTTTGTAGCTGAAAGAGGCTCTGGCAGGCGACTCCGTCTCACGCGAGCCACGCCCGATGCCCAATACCAATGCCCCTGTGACCAGTGCGACCAGCAGCACGAGGCTGATCCCACCCAGCATCAACTTACTCGGTACTCGCATGCTGACTCCTTTCCTCCGACGGCAATTTCAGAACGCTGGGGGGGGAAGCACGGCTACAAACGAGCGACTCCCCACCCCCATACATTATGTCAAGAATGTTGTATTGAACGTAACATTTTGTCGTCGGAGAGTCCAATGAGACGAAAGTACTATCGCCGTCGCGGCATGCACAGACCATAGACCGCCGCGAACAGGTGTGCTAGAATGGCTATATGCACCGGACGATTCTCCTTCATATTTTGCTCCTGCTGCTGGTCGCCTCTCTGGCTCTGCCATTGCAAGGCGGCGCCGCGCTATCTACAGAGCCATCTGATAGCGACCAGAATAACGCCAGCTCGTCGGTCGCCCTTCCCGGCCAAGCGGCACCGCAGGCACCCGTAAGCGGTAGCCCCCCGCCGCCTCGGACGCGCGACGATGACCCGGGGGCGCGCGGCGCCTGGTTTTATTTGTTCCGCACGACAGGGGACCCGGGGGTTGGATTCACTCTCGCCGACGCGGCATCCGCCCGCGCGCAGGCTGCCGAGACCATCATCAGAATGAAGGAGCAACAGCAGCGCGACATGGTCCCATCAGCTTTCGGCAGTGATTGGGAGCCCATCGGGCCCGACCCATTGGTGCAGATGGATAACAGCAACACCGTTTACCGGGCGGTATCTGGCCGCATAAGTGCGCTGGCGATCAGGTCGAGCGCGCCTTACACCATGTACGTGGGCGCGGCGCAGGGAGGCATCTGGATTTCATCCACCTTGACGAGCAACTGGATACCGAAGACGGATCAGTTGCCCTCGCTGGCCATCGGCGCCATCGCGCTGGCCCCTTCCAACGAGGACGTCGTCTACGTCGGCACCGGTGAAGGCTCGCTCTCCGGGGACAGCTACTACGGCAACGGCATCCTGAAATCAACCGATGGCGGCAACACTTTCGCCCAGGTAAGCGGCAGCTTCTTCAACCAGGTTTCGATAGGCAAGATCGCCGTCGATCCAACCAACCCCAACCATCTGTACGTGGCCGCTCTGAGCGGGGTCGCCGGCTCGCGCTACGCACGCCCGCCCAATCCGACGCCCTTCGGCATCTGGGAGTCGACCGATGGCGGCGTCGCCTGGAGATCGCGTACTAACGGCCTCCCCCCCAACAACGATCGCTGGAAGGCCCCGACAGATATAGTGATCGACCCGCAAAACCCCAACGTTTTGTACGCGACCTTCTTGACACAGGGTATCTACAAATCGACCGATGGCGGCGCGAGCTGGACGAAGACGATGGCCGGCCTACCTGCCAACGCCGACTACGACTCCCCCTATGGCCTCACCCGCTTCGCGCTGGGCATCTCGCATCCAACCGCCGCCGTCTCCGCCACGCTGTACGTCGGCTTCGATTGGTTCGATACTGCGGGCGGGTATCACCCTTCCACAGTGTGGAAGTCCACCGACGATGGAGCGAACTGGCGAGAGACCAGAACCGAGGTGGTCGGCGGGTATTGCGGCAGCAGCGCCTATTTCACGCAATGCTGGTACGACAACGTCATCGAGGTCGACCCGACCGATCCCAACACCGTCTACGCCCTCGGGCTCTTCGACTACGATAACGCGCGCGGGGGCATCTTTCGCTCGAAGGATGGCGGCGGCACCTGGATCGATCTGGGACACGGGCTTCATCCCGACTACCACGCCATCGCCATCCGCCGCGACGCGCCGCAGAACATCGTCGTCGGCAACGATGGCGGCGTCTGGGCCTCGTCCAACTACGGCGGGCGCCTGCTAGACAGCGACCCGGTAACGTCCGTGACGTGGACCAATCTGAACGGCACCGTGAACTCGGCCAACGGCAGCGTAGTCGCCCGATCCGGCCTACAGATCACTCAGTTCACCAGCGTCGCCCAGCACCCTACCAACGGGGATCTGGCCTATGGTGGCGCCCAGGACAACGGCACATCGCGCAAAGACGCCGCCAGCAAGACGTGGACTGATTACACCAACGGCGACGGAGGGCAGGTCATCGTCGACCCTGTTAATCCGAACTACGTTTACGGCACGTACTACTACGTGAGCCCGTTCCGCTTCGACGACGGCATGTTCGGGCCCCTCTTCTCAAACAACGGAATCACCAACGGGCTCAATAGGTACGACCGGTCCGCATTCTACATCCCGATATCGATGGATCCGCGATATTCTAACCGACTTTATCTCGGCACCTACCGTGTCTATCGCACCGATAATCGTGGGGACCAGTGGAACATTATCAGCCCGGACCTTACCGGCGGATCGAGCTATAGCGTGGTCACGGCATTCGGACCGACGACCGGCGCGCCCGCGTTGTACACCGGATCATCGGATGGACGGATTTACCTGAGCGTCGACGCCAACCAGATAGCCCCGGCCTGGGTTCGCCGCGACAAGCCGCCGCTGCCGGAGCGCCCGGTCACGGCATTTGCCGTCGATCGCTCCGACTACCGCGTCGCCTACGTCGCGTTCGGCGGGTTCGACGCGGCCACTTATCCTCGAAGCGGCCACGTCTTCAAGACGACCGACGGCGGCCAGACGTGGACGAACATCAACGGCAACCTACCGGACGTGCCGGTGAACTCGCTCGTGCTGGATCCGAGCTACCCCAACACGTTGTACGCCGGCACGGATGTCGGCCCGATGGTCACGACGGATGGTGGGTCAACCTGGGCGCCCCTCGGCGCCGGATTTCCAATCGTCACCATTTTTCAGCTCGATCTCAACCCGGGGACGCGCCTGCTGCGGGCCGCGACCCACGGGCGTGGCGCCTGGAGCCTGTCCGACGGGGTTATCATTCCAGCGCTGCAGATCGTAAACTCTGTACCCACCAGCGAGGTCAGCCCCGGCAGGTTCTTGACCTACACGCTGGCGATCGACAACATTGGCAACGCGGCGGCCACGGGGGTCACGATAACCGATCCTGTGCCGGCCAACACGTCCTTCGTCGGGGGAAGCTCTGGCGCATCGTTGGTCGGCAACAACGTGGTCTGGAGCGGCAAGACGATCACGAACGGCGGCAGCATATCGGTCAGCTACACCGTCCAGATCACCACATCAGCCGTGATAACCACTGGCTCGGTCATCACCAACGATGGCTATCTGGTCACCTCAGCCCAGGGCGCCGGAGCCTCGGGCAGCCCGGTCACGGTCACGGTCAGATCCAGCTACATTCCATCGCTGACGCCCGCCAGCTATGCCGATGGCACCCGATCTGGCCAGGCGATCGCGTACACGCTGACGCTGACCAACGCGAGCCCCAATGAGGCTTCCTACGATCTCACGACGGCCGGCAGCGCCTGGCCGACTACGTTCTGGGACGGAGCCGCGCCGATCACCCGCGTCAGCAGCCTTAGTCCAGGGGCGACGGCAAGCTTCATCGTCAGGGTCAGCGTTCCCGCCTCGGCATCCAATGGCGCGGTCGACGTCGCGACCGTGTCCGCCACATCGACGACCAACCCGAGCCACGGCGCCTCGGCGACGATCAACACCACGGCGGTGACGAATTTCGTCCTCCTCGTCGACGGCGATGGTAGCCCGGGCGGCGGGCATCCTGACGTCAGCCCATACTATCGCGCTGCGCTGGACAGTTCTATGTTGGAATACAATCAGTGGAACCTGGAAACGAACTCGACGCTGCCCTTTAACTATATGAAGGCCCACAAGTTGATCGTCTGGTTCACAGGCGCCGCGTGGCCCCGTCCTCTACAGCCATACGAAAGCAACCTCGCCGCGTTCCTCGACAACGGCGGCCGCCTGTTTATGTCCGGCATGGACATCCTGGATCAGGAGGGTGGGACTACGTCATTCGTGCGCAACTATTTGCACATAGATTGGGACGGCACCGAGAGGCAAAATGACACGGGAACAATCGCGGTCACAGCCGTTTCGACCAACACCGTGACCGGCGGAATGGGCACATTGCCGATGAGCTATCCTACGGGGCTCGTCGACTACTCCAACCAGACCACGCCCGTCGCGCCGGCGGTTCCCGCCTTTCTGGATGATAAGGGCATTGCCGACGGCCTGACCGTGGCCGTCGGCAATTACAAAGTGGTCTTCCTCGCCTTCCCGTTCGAGGCGGTGGGCACTGACGGCAACCGTGCCGACCTGATGAGGCGCATCCTCAGGTACTTCGACCTGTTCCAGACGACCCTGCCGCTTGTGTTCAAGAATTACACGCCGCAATAGGATAGCGGGGCGGGCTATGATTTTTCAGCTACACGAAGACTACGCAGTACAGATGATTATGTAAATATGAAGGGTCTTCGGCCATACCTGCACCTTGTGCAGTTACTTCCATGGATCGCGCCTGCAAGTCAGGGAGGTTGGCGAGGTCGTGAAGGAAATCGATGCCCTGGTCTACCCGTTCGCCCGCCTCATCGAAGTCCTGCGACACATCGGCGAGAAACTGCCTGACGGCGAAAGGATCGGCGCTTACGCGACACCGCAGGATGTTCTGCGCAGAGACGTCGAGGAGCTGAGGCCTTTGCGAGAGCTCAAGCTGGGCATTATCTACATGGGCGTCGAGAGCGGCGACGACGAAGTGCTCGAGAAGGGCGGCAAAGACGTGCATCGCGCTCAGATAGTCGCAGCGGGGAGAAAAGTGTAAGAAGCGAGGATCACGCTTTCGGTGCCCTTGTCTCCCAGCCACGCCTGGTATATACTGGCAGCATCAGAATAGAAGCCACCGCAGAGACGCGCTGGTAGGCAGATAGCTTCGAGTCCCCCTAATACGCGTTACGAGGTGAAGCACTATGGCGAAATCTTCCTTGATCGGGAAGGCTATCCCACGGGTCGACGCGCCAGGCAAGGTTCTGGGAAAGACAGAGTATGTCATGGACCTCAAGTTGCCAGGAATGCTCGAAGGACGCATTCTCAGAAGTCCCCTGCCCCACGCCGAGATATTGAGTATCGACACGGGTCGGGCCGAGAAACTGCCCGGCGTCAAGGCCGTCGTCACGGCGGTGGATTTTCCAGACCTGCGCTATGGCCACCTCGTCGAGGATCAGACGATACTCGCCAGAGACAGAGTGCGCTACGTCGGAGAGAGAGTGGCCGCTGTAGCCGCCGTCGACCTTGAAACAGCCGAGGAGGCGCTCGACCTGATTCGCGTCGAATACCGGGAGCTCACGCCTATCTTCGATCCGCTCGAGGCGCTGAAACCAGACGCCCCCAGGATCCACCCGGAAATCGACAGGTATGGCGTCGTCTTCGCCTCGATCATCAAATACGGCAATGTCTGCTCGATCAGCAGCGTCAAGCGGGGGAACGTCGATGAAGGCTTCGCGCAGGCCGATCTCATCTTCGAGGATACCTTCACCACGCCGATGGTCCACCAGAGCTGCACCGAGCCTCACGCGGTGGTGGCCCAGGTCGAGCCATCGGGAAAGGTGGTGGTATGGACGGCGACGCCCGCCGCGTTCAAGTTTCGCGACGGGCTGGCGGAGATTCTCGGGATGCCTACTAATATGGTGAAAGTGATCGCGTGCACGGTCGGCGGCAGTTTTGGCGCGAAGAACGACCTGCGCCTGGACCCGATCTGCGCGCGGCTGGCCCAGAAGTCGCGACGCATCGTCCGAATGACGATGGATCGCGAGGAAGAGTTCGCCGACGGCAATCCGCGCCACTCCTCGATCATCCAGTTGAAGACCGGCGTGATGAGAGATGGAAGGATCGTCGCCCGATGGGCACGTATGGTGTTCGATACCGGCGCCTATACCGAGTTCGGTCCAGCCGTCGCCTCGGAGGCTACCAAACAGATAAGTGGTCCATACCGCATACCCAACGTCGAAGTCGAAGCCCTCGCCGTCTATACCAACAAGGTTAGCTGCGCGTGTTTTCGCGCCCACGGCGGACCCGAGCCCACGTTCGCTTACGAGTCGCAGATGGATATCATCGCCGCCGGGCTCGGCATCGATCCTATCGAGCTGAGGCTCAAGAACGCGGTGGCCGACGGCGATATCGCGCCTACCGGGGAGCCGTACCGCAAGGTTTCGCTCCAGGCAAACCTGCGCCGGGCGGCGGCCCATGTGAACTGGGACAGCAAGCCCCAGGGCAAGAATCGCGGGCTGGGCATCGCCGTCGGGCAATGGCACACTGGCGGGCGGGCAGCATCGGCGATAGTCAAGATGGACGAGCACGGGAAGGTATTCATCTCGACCGGGTGCGTGGACGTTACGGGGTCTCACACCTCGCTGATTCAGATCACCGCCGAGGAGCTCGGCGTTCCGCTGGCCGACGTCCAGATCGTGCCCATCGATACCGACAGCGCCCCGTTCGATGCCAGTAGCTCGGGAACCCGCTCGACGCACAACGTCGGCGGAGTGCTGCGCCGCTGCGCCGGACAGATTCGTGAGCAGGTTCTCACGCTGGCCGCCGAGATACTGGAGGCCAGGCGCGACGACCTCGACATCGAGGATGGGCGCATCTTCGTCAAAGGAACGCCCGAGAGGGGTATCCCGCTGGCCCGGGCTTCACGGCAGGCGTTCCGAGCCAGCGGAGGTCCGATCGTCGCCAGCGGCGCATATCCCGGCGGGGCGCTGCCTACCGATCCGCAGGCCCTCCGTGGGCTCTGCTTCGGCACAGCCGTCGAGTTCATACATCCCGTGCAGGTAGCCGAAGTGGAGGTAGACCCCGAGACCGGCCAGGTCACGCTACATAGGCTCACCGCCATCGAGGATGTCGGAAAGGCGATCAATCCGATCTGCGCCACAGGGCAAATCGAGGGTGGAGTGGTGCAGGGAATCGGCTACGCGCTCTCCGAAGAGATCGTTTGCCAGAATGGGGTTATCCTCAACCCGTGTGGCGTCCCCTACCTGCAGCCAACGGCGCGGGACGTTCCCCAAATCGACACCGTTCTCGTCGAGGATGGCCAGGGGTCGGGTCCGCACGGCGCGAAGGGAATCGGCGAGGCCCCGATCATTCCGACGGCGCCGGCCATCGCCAACGCCATCTACGACGCAATCGGCGTGCGCATCAAGAGCCTGCCGATCACGGCAGAGAAGATCGTGGCGGCCATCCGTGAGAGTGCGAAGTAGGTGCTCGTCAAGGATTCTGTTCCAACTCATGGAGTAGCGGCTCCGTGACCGCTTCTCCGGTCAACTCAGAGAGGATCTGGAAGATCATGACGCCCAGTCGCAAGAGGGCGTCCAGCACTTCCGGCTTCGTGCAGCCCGACATGGTAACGTGATCGCGGAACTCGTTGAAGTGGACACCTTGCTCGCTAACGTGCACGGTCCGTAACAGCGGCACGTCCCGCGCTGCCAACTCAACGGCACGGGTCAACACGGCACTGGCTCCGACATCACCGAGAAGCCGATCGGTGAAGCCCCAGATTGAGCGCACCAGTTTCTCATAGTCAGCGATAACGTCCAGGCACGTGTCTTTGTGGCCCAGCCTGCGCTTGAGCACCTTGAGCAGTTGTGCGTGATCGTTCCTCCATTCGCCAGATTCGCTATTTGGCACGCATGAACTCCTCTTCTAAAGATCACGCGGAAACGAGCCGCAAGAATGGGGCCAGCGTGAATGAGGTAAGGGGTTTCAGCCGAGGGGCAGGCTGAAGTAGAACGTGCTGCCCTTCCCTTCTTCGCTCTCGAACCACATTCGGCCGCCGTGGCGCAGAATGACCTCACGCGAGATATACAGGCCGACCCCCATGCCCCCGTAGTCGTAAGGTGTGCCGGTGTGGGCGCGATAGAATCGCTCGAAGATGTGCTTCTGCTTCTCTCTAGGGATGCCGATGCCACGATCGGTCACCGATACGACGGCCTCGTTGTTCCGCCTCACTACAGCGACGTCGATGTCACCACCGTGCGGCGAGTACCTGATCGCGTTGTCGATAAGACCCGCCACCACTAGCTCCAACCGTGCACGGTCACCCTGCACGACCACTGGGACATCTTTCACCACGCGGATGCGGCGCTTTTCGTAAATCAGCGCCATTCGATCGACGACATCTACGACCAGTCTTGCGAGATCGATCGGCTCCCTCATCAGCTCGAGCTGACCTAAATGAATCCGCGAGATATCGAGCAAGTCCTGAACGATGCTGTTGATCCTATCCGCGCCCCGGTTGATGGCGTCGAGCATCTTACGGCGCGGCTCCGAGAGGTTCTCCGCGGTGCGCTGGAGAGCCTGAGCATAACCCTTCATAATGGCCACCGGCGTCTTCAGCTCGTGGGCGGCGACGGAAATGAACTCGTCCTTCAGCCTGTCCAGCTCTCTGATTTCCGTGATATCCCTGATGACCTCCACGGCGCCGACGATATCGCCCTTGTGGTCCCGCACCGGCGCTGCGCTGACCAGCAGGGAGATATCACGTCCGGTCTGCAGGCTGCGCGCGATCTCCTCATACGCGTTAATCGTCTCGCCGTGAACGGCTCGATTGAGCGCTAGCTCCTCAGGGGCAATCGGACGGCCATCAGGATATCGCAGATTCAGCAAAGCGAGATAGTCGACGAGCGGCCGCAAAGCCTGCGCCTTTTCCGTCAAGCCGATCAACCGCAGCCCGGCTCTGTTTACCTCGGCAATTCGCCCATTTGCATCACAAAGGAATACCCCGTCGGCGATACTTTCGATGATCGTCTCCAACTCCTGTGCCCGCCGTCGTTCCAGCTCCGCCTGGTTCTGTATCTGAATGCCGGTCATCACGAGCTGCTGATTCACTTCCTGTAACTGCATTAGCAACTGCTCACGTTGTTGGTCCACCTGTTTGCGCTCGGCAATCTCTACCTGCAATCGCTGGTTTGCCTGCGCAAGCTCCGCGGTTCTCTCGTCAACGCGCATTTCCAGCTCGTCTCGAGCCCGCCGCAGCTCAGCCTCCATTCGCTTGCGCTGGGTGATATCCGTAAAGGTCACCACCGCGCCTTTGACGACTTCATTTTCGACGATTGGATAAGACGAATACTCGACCGGGAAAGAGCTCCCGTCGCGACGCCAGAAGACATCGGTGTCGACGCGGACACCTCGCCCATTTCGAATAGACCGGACCACTGGACACTCATCAACTGGATATGGGGTGCCATCGGGGTGGCTGTGGTGGATAGTCTGATGGATATTCGTCCCCAGAAGCTCCGCTGGCTTATAGCCAACCATCTCAGCACCGGATCGGTTTACCAAGGTGCAGTTGGCCTGCAAATCGATTCCGTAAATGCCTTCGTCGGTCGATTCCAGCAGGAGGCGAAGGTAATTGGCTTCTGTCTGCGCGTGAGGCGTCCCCGACGGCCCGCACATGGCCGATTGTCCCTCGGGCTGAGGGCGAAGCCCGCCGCCTGGATGGCCACTAGCAGTCGGCGCCGTGTCTTCGTCGGCGCTTCGCCTTCCCTCATTAGAGTTCTTCATCATGCTACGCCCCTTCGCGGCGGATCGAGCGATGCCGTTCCTAGCGCGTATCGATAAAGAGCAAAAGGCACCCGCGCCCCGGGTGCCCCTTCTCGGCTTGACCATCAATCACCACCTGTTCGTCCCGCAGAAGCAGTCCGTCGCCGGTAACTGATGTGCAAAAAACATGCCATAATCTAACGTGGAGAACAGAGGCCGTACCACCAGACCCCGTCGTGGGAGGCCCTCTCGACCTGACCCTCCATCCGCAATAATTCCAGATGCGATAGAGTTTCCATCACGGCGAACCGCTGCTGCAGCGCCTCCAGCCGCAGTAGCTTGTTGCCGGGCACATTCCAGGTCAACTGCTTGGCGATGGAATAGGCGGTTTTGGGTCCCCTGTCCAACGCCTCGAGAATGCGCTGTTTGCGGTCCTCGTGATGGTGGATGATCTCGTCCACCCGCGCAGCCAGGTCTGTGAAGATGTCCTCGTGAGCCGGAAGAATGAGGCTTACAGGCAATCGCTGCACCTGATGCAGAGAATTGATGAAATCACCGAGCGGGTTGCTGCCCGATTGCAGGTGATAGCTGACGTTAGGCGTGATCGTCGGCAGGACGTGGTCTCCTGAGAACAGTATCTTCTTCGTCGGCTCGTAGAGGCAGACGTGGCCCGGCGAATGGCCAGGCGTCCACAGCACCTCGAACTCGAATTCGCCGAAGGCAAAATTCTCGCCACCGTAAAGAACTTCGTCGGGCCAGGCCACCGTGACGAAATCCAGGGCCGGCAAGGAAGCCTTCTCCAAAGGATCGGCGATATCTACAGGAACCCCGTGCCGTCGCAGAAAATGCCCGATTTTGCGCTGTAGCTCGCTGAAGTGGACATATCTAGATTCGATGAGCGCCTTTTCCCAGATATGAAAGGCGAACCGCGTGGGCGAGATTTGCTTGATTCGCCCCGCCAGACCGTAATGATCGGGATGCACGTGTGTGACAATCACAACCGCGATGTCTCTAAATCCCAGCCCCAGCGACTCCAGTTGCCCATGAAGGGCCTGAAAGGCATCCTCCGTATTCCAGCCCGCGTCGATGAGCAGGCAGCCTTTGTCGCCGCGAATCAGGTATGAGTTCAGGTGTCCCAACGGATTGTTAGGAATGGGCACTTTCAGTTGAAACACACCGGGAAAGACTTCCATTTTCTCAGCATCCCCCTAACAAGAAAACAGGTTAACCATCCTTCAGCGGAAGGACAGAAAGCGCAAAGGGAAGCGCGAAAGACCCTTGTGTGCTTCGCGCTCTTCGTCCTTCCGCAGAAGGACGGTGAATGTCCAATGTCAGTTAATCAGTACTTGAGCAGATGGACCCAATCGGGCACGCTGACCGCACCCCGTGGCTCATCGTAGGGAGGGGTGAAGGGCTTGATATCGATGATCGGGGTATCATCTATCACGTCCAGTCCCCTAACACGCAGCGTGGCGCCGTCGACGCCCAGCAATTGCACCGTGACCAACCCGACCGGGTTGGGACGCTGCGGTCAGCGACAGGCAAACATGCCCACTTCAGGCACTAACGGATTCCCTTGCGGGCGCGTGGTCGCCTTCGGGGCAGTTTGCTCGTGCATCCAGTATACCACGATGAGATGTGAGTACGGTTCCAGTCCCAGGAGATAGTCCGCGAACTCTGGCAGCAAATCGATGCGGCTCTCAACCTCCTGGAATCCGCCGGTTTGCTGGCTGCGTATGGGTGATCTTGCCTTCCCGATAGGATGCATCCGAATCGAGCCGTCTGGCGCGATTGGTTCGATCACAATCGACATTTCACACCCCCTTTGATACTGTCTCCTGCCTTTCGCCACTGCCACGGTTGTACGAAGATGCTGCGATTATACTATAGAATGGCACTCCTATTCCACAATAAGGACGGACGGTAGGACGCGTGAGTTCTGGCCCACGTCAATCCCATCCTTCGGTGGAAGGACGGGATTGACGTGGGGTGGCACAGCGAGACTGGTTAGAACGCACGCAGCGCAGTCCGGCTGCCTGGTCGCCTTGACCTTACGCTATGGGCAGTGTACAATGATTGCAGTGAGTAACGGGGAGTATCTAGCGGCGTAAGTCGCGAGGCGGAATCGACAATACGGCAGAGGCCCGGTTCCGCCGACCATGGGATATCCTGGTTCAGAAAGACCGTCGGCTCGTATCGAGTCGACGGTTTATTTTATCTGGAGGATGAGTGGATGAAGAATTGGGGGCTTGTTTTCGGCGCGATGGGCGTGGCGATCCCCTGGCTGGTCCTTAGGGCTAGTGGTTACCACGGTGACCCTATCTCCACGGCAGCCCTTTCAGGCATGGCGATACTCGGCGCCGCATTTCTGCTCGCGTGGGCCGCAGAAGTAGCCCAACTGGATGTAAGTCAGGCGCTGGCGCTGGCCTTGCTTTCCCTGATAGCGATCTTGCCCGAGTATTCCGTCGATATGTACTTCGCGTGGAAGGCAGCGCAGGACCCTTCATATGGATCTTTCGCGATAGCCAATATGACAGGAGCCAATCGCCTGCTTATAGGCGTTGGCTGGAGCCTCATAGTGATTCTACACTGGTGGCGCCGACGCGCGAGGAGCCTGGAACTAGACAGAAGCCATATCATCGAGCTTTCGGTGCTGGCGGTGGCGACGATTTACGCTTTCTTGGTCGCGCTGAAGGGCACGCTCTCCGTAATCGATACTGGCTTCTTGGTAGGTCTATTTGTGGTCTACATCATCGTAGTATCCCGACTGCCGAATGATGAGCCCGAACTGATGGGGCCGGCACTTTCGATCGCAGCTCTCCCGAAACTCAGGAGACGGATCGTTACGTTCGCGCTCTTCGCCTTTGCAGGAATAGCGATCTTCTTGTCAGCGGAACCATTCTCGGAGGGGCTGATCGAGACCGGCCAGATTCTCGGGGTCGAGGAGTTCCTCCTCGTACAGTGGCTGGCGCCGCTCGCGTCGGAAGCGCCTGAGTTCGTCATAGCGGCGCTTTTCGCGCTACGTGGCCATCCTGGAATGGCGTTGAGAGCGATGATCGCCTCCAAGGTCAACCAGTGGACTTTGCTCGTGGGGATGCTGCCGCTTGTCTACGGCATCGGAATGGGCCAACCGTCACCTCTGGCGCTCGACGATCGGCAGACTCAGGAGATAGTTCTGACGGCAGCGCAATCGGTTTTCGCTGTGATCATTCTGGGGCATTTCCGCATGACGGTACGGGACGCGGTTGTCCTGCTGACGCTTTTCGCACTGCAACTGGTCTTTCCATCGAGCGCTGGACGTTACGCGTTCGCCGCTGGCTATATCGCGCTCGCGCTCTGGCTCACAATAGGGGATACCGAGCGAAGGAACGTCATCCTCAGGGCTCCGATCCGGCTGGCGAAAGCGCTGGGGCAAAGACCTCTCGAATAGCATTAGCGCCTTGAAAACCGGCTAAGACAGCCTCGAGAACTGGTAGAAAAACCGGGACGCGGCGAGCGCGAATCGCCACGTCCCAGACCGGTTCGAGCTTCTTCCAGCCACCGGCGTAGGCGAGATGGCGAATCCGTTGCGACCACTCTCTTTTCGTCCAGGCTCCCCTCACGATCGAGCCCCAGCGATAGAAATCCTGATAGGCCCGCCAGTAGCCTTCTTCCAATTCCCCCGGCGTCATTTTCGCCGGCTCATAGACGGCGTGACGGGTATCGTATAGATCCCAGTTAGTGCTGGTTATACGTCTCTGCGCGGCCAGCCGCTGGAAGAGCATCGTCCCCGGATATGGGGTCAGGATGTGAAAGGTAGCCGTTTCGATGCCCTGCTCGATGGCCCATTCAACCGTTCGATCGAACACGGTGGTGTCGTCGGAGTCCAAACCGAAGACGAAGCTGGCGTTGACCATCACGCCCAGTTCGTGAAGCCTTCTCACCGCCGCCGCGTAATCACGATTCAGGTTCTGGTACTTGTGCTGCTCCTGCAGGTTGACAGGATTCAGGGTCTCGAAACCAACAAACAGACTGCGAAGGCCACTTTCCACAGCTTTCTCGAGCAGCCCAGGCTGTAGAACCGATTGCACCGTACCAGCGGCCTGCCACAAGCGGCCCATTCCTTTCATGCCGTCAAACAGGGCTCCGGCAAATCTCGAATCGCCAAAGAGGTGGTCGTCGAGGAAATAGAGGTGGCGGCCGGGGAGACTATGAATCTCAGCTAGGGCAGCATCGACGGCCTGTGTGTAAAACGATCTGCCACCTTTGAAGAAAGCCTCCTTGTAGCAGAAGTCGCATCGATGAGGGCAACCTCGCGAAACTACGATCGAATTGGGCACCAGATACAGATGCCGTTTGATCAGATCACGGCGTGCTCCTGGCTGATCGGCCAGGGTACGCCGTCGGGATTGGTACACCCTGGCCGGCCTCCCTGCACGAAAATCAGACAAGAAGGCCGGCCATGTGTCTTCGCCCGGCCCGAGAAAAATGGTGTCAGCGTGCAGCGCGGCCTCATCTGGAAGCGAGGTCACGTGAAGACCACCCAGAACGATATAGGCACCCTTTTCGCGATACCGGTCAGCGATTTCATAAGCTCTGTACGCGGCTGTTATGTAAATCTGAATGACAACCAGATTCGGATCGTCGCTCAGGTCCAGGACCTCGACGTGCTCGTCCTGGATGGTGACCTGGTCATCCTCACTCAAGTGCCCAGCCAGTGTGGCAAGTCCGAGCGGCGGGAAAAGGGAGTATTTTATGGAACGCCAGAAAGGGCTTTTCGCCTCGGTAAGCGCAGGCAGGATCATCTTGACCTTCATTAGTATGTTCCTCCGAGTAGTGAATAGAATCTCGTTCTTTATCCATCGTACGCTCGCAGCCAAGGGTTATCCACGTTCTGAGCACAGCATCTAAAGCACTCAGGTGCTTGACTCAGGTGCCCGAGCGCCGTTATGCTGGTGAGCGAGATGAACTCCACCACGCCTTCGTTAGCAGGCCGCGCTGCCATGGGGAAAGCCAAAGTCGAGGGGTGGGAAGAGGTGGACGATGTTAGAGATGCTGCTGGTAGAAGATAGCGCACGGTTGCGGCCCGCCCTCAAAGTGGGGTTGGATAATACCGCCGCGGTGCGTGTAGTCCACGCGTGCGGCAGCGGCGAGGAGGCCCTGACATTCTGCCTTTCTGAACGGCCCGATGTAATTCTGATGGACGTGCAACTGGACGGAGAAATGAACGGTATCGACGCTGCCGTGGCCATCCGGCGAGAGTTTCCGCGAATGCCAGTGGTGTTCTACTCTATCCAGGATGATGATGCCTACTTCCGCGCCTTCCGGCGTTCCGGCATTCTGAGCCACTACGCCTACGTCCGCAAATCCAATTATCTCCTGCCCCAGATGATTGTTCCGCTTTTACAGGATGCAGTGTCAGGACGCAGCTTCATCGACCCAGAGATCGAATGTCGGGTTCAAGAGGTGCGCCGCAAAGATGAGCAATCTCCGATGGCATTATTAGAGCCGAACGAGCAGGCTGTGGCTTCGATGTTAGCACAGGGGATGAGCAACGAGCAAATCGCCGCATGCATGGGCTTTAAGGACAAACGGACGATCAGTCGAACTAACGGCCAGATATACGCCGCCTGGGGTCTTGTCGATAACGCCACCGACGAGAAAGTGGCCCGGACGCGGGCGGCGATAATCGTGCGTGAGGGTCGCTTGATGAGGTGGGATAAGGGAGGTATTCCTCACGTACTCGACAACAGCGGACGCTGGGTGCCGGTTGAAGCTAACTCCGGCGCGAAAATAGGGCCGGTTGACAAAGGATGACGTGATGCTGATTGCCTTCGACCTGGTCAACTGGGCGTCGCGCGCCCTATCTTTGTTCAATACTATTGCCCTACTGTGGCTTGGGATCACGGTGCTTCTCAACGCGGAGCGCCGCACGTGGGGCACCTGGGTGATCGGCCTGGGTCTCGTGTCCAGTGGGGTCTTCTTCGTCGGCCACTCGGCTCTAGTGGGGGTGAAGTTTGGCGCGTTGAGTCCGGAGATGGAGTTCTGGTGGCGCGCGGTCTGGCTGCTGTTCGTCGTTCATCCTTATATGTGGTATCTGGTCATCGCGTGGTATAGCGGCACGCTGCACTCCAGGAGCCACAAGGCCTGGTTTGTCGCCGTCAGCATCCTCGGCGCCTCAGCTTTTGCGCTCCTCATCCTGGTTAACCCATTGCCTACCTACTCAGATGTGCTCCGGCAGTCTTCGGTCCCAGTCATTTCGGTCGGCGGACTGCCGGTGGTGATCCTGGTCTATCCCGTCTACAGTGTTCTCTGTTTTACGCTCGCCCTCTGGATGCTCCGCCATCCGGGGGCCACCCAACGTTTTATGGGTCATTTGGCGCGCGAGCGAGCGCATCCGTGGCTTCTGGGCACATCGGTAGCGTTGCTCGCGCTTGGCTTAACGGTTGGAGCGATGGCAGCCTGGTTTCTACGTGGAATCCAGGATCGAGAGATCGACTTGCTCTCGGCACAAACCCTGACCACACTAACCACTCTCGACATCATCGTTTCGGGCCTGATCTCTGGCGTGGTAATTCTGGTGGGCAGAGCGATAGTCTCGTATGAGGTCTTCACCGGCAAAGCGCTACCACGAGGTGGATTGTTTCGCGACTGGCGAAACAGCCTGATCCTGGCCGCCGGGTTCGGGGTCTTCACAGGAGCCATCCTCGAGTTATCGATCGATCCCATCTATCACCTCTTGCTGGCAACGGTTCTGATGACGATCTTCTATGCCTTGCTGAGCTGGCGATCGTACCTGGAGCGCGAGAGGAGCATCAAGAGCATGAGGCCCTTTGTCGCGAGCCAGCGGCTGTACGAGAACATGCTGGCGCAGCCCGAGCCTTTCGACAACGACGTCGCCACACCTTTCGGCGCCCTGTGTGACAATATTCTAGGAGCACGAGTGGCCTATCTGACAGTTCTCGGTCCGCTGGCCTCTCTGGTGAACGGTGCGTATTCATATCCATCCGGGAATCCTGTTCCGGAGATAGCCGGCCTCGCCGGCAAGCTTCTTTTTTCCAAGGACATCTGCGTGAAGCTCGACCCATCAGAATGCGGCGGAGCCGAATGGGCTATCGGGCTCTGGGGCGGGCGCGGGCTTCTGGGCGGATTGTTGCTGGGGGAAAAACGTGACGGAAGGCTATACGCTCAGGAAGAGATCGAAATCGCGCGGGACGCCGGTGAGAGATTGATCGACGGTGTGGCCAGCGCCGAGATGGCGCGGCGCCTGATGGCACTGCAGCGACAGCGATTGGTCGAAAGCCAGATCGTCGATCAAAGCGCGCGCAAGGTGTTGCACGACGAAGTATTACCTGTGCTCCACGCCGCCCTTCTAGAGCTGAACGCAGACATCTCCACGGCCAGAGATTCAGTGCGGAACGCGGTCGTGAATCTGGCCGAGGCTCATCGCCGGATCGCCGACCTGATGCAGACAATGCCGGCAACGTCGACGCCAGACGTGGCCCGTCTGGGTTTGGTCGGCACACTGAGGCGGGCGCTCGAAAAGGAGCTGGGGACGGCATTCGACGGGTGGAAACTGGAGGTCGATCTGGAAACAGAGCGCCAGGCCTGGACGATTCCGAAACTGACGGCTGAAGTGATCTTTGGCGCAACTCGTGAAGCAATTCGCAACGCCGCCCGGCACGGCCGAGGCGCCCAGGGTGATCGCCCGCTCCATCTGTCAGTTTCGATCGAGTGCGACAGCGCCCTTCGAGTCCTTATAGACGACGATGGTATAGGCCTCGGTACGGGAGGGACGCAAGGCCCCAGCAGCGGCCAGGGCCTCACTCTCCATAGCACTATGATGGCCGTTATTGGCGGCACGCTTACAGCGGAGAATCTCACGGCTGGTGGGACGCGGGTCACGTTGGCATTGCCGATAGAGGGAATGAAGGAGACTGCAGAGTGAAAGGAAACGTGGTCTTGTTTAACCCTCCATTTCTGGTACAATAGACCCATCATCTTCACAGAGAGCCGTTAACGTGTCTGGAAAGCACCACCACAAGAAGCATCACGATTATGATGATCATGATCATCATAATCGTGATGACCATCACCATCGTCACGATCATTCTGAGCGACATCCCACAGCCACTGTACCTGAAGCGATTGTCGTGCCAGAGAGGAATGGTCCCTATTGCATTCGTGGTAAGGTTAGCATCGTTACGCCTGATGGTAAAGCCATCGAGACGGCGGATGGGGAAATCCGCCTCTGCCGCTGCGGCCAATCTCCGAACAAGCCTTTCTGCGACGGCACGCACGAGCGGACCGGCTTTCAGTCCGACCTCGACGCCGAGCTTACCACACAGATTACCGAGGGCTACAAGGATGTTGGCGGCGAGCAAGACGTTCGCGAGGGCGAGATCAAGGGCTTCCAGATCGACGGCAAACCCGTCCTCCTTAGCCGCGTCGAGGGACAGTTATACGCCATCGGGGGAGCCTGTTCGCACAAACAGGTCCTTCTCGAAGGCGGGAAACTGGAGGGCTTGACAGTGCATTGTCCGCGCCACCCCGGCGCCTTCGATATAAGAACGGGAAACGCCATCCGACCACCGGCAGTCACGGCGGTGCCAACCTACGACGTGAAGGTAGAACGAGGCCGCATCCTGGTAGCACGTCACCCCCGTTGTTTTCGCCAGTAGCTTTTCGGGCTGCGCCTGGCAGTCGATTCGTTAGTATATCCTGAGAAAATAGTGGATAAACGGCATTCGCGCGCCGCAGATCACCAGCGCTTGCAGGTGACGTGCCAGCCGATGCTCTCCCGTCCGCCAGTGGCACGTGAATTGCAGACGTGGACACAGAGCGTTCACCTATCCTTATGTACGCCGTTCACTCTCCCCGTCCGCCCCGACAGGGACCATCTTGTGTCAGCAATACGTCGATGGGACTCCGCGCACGGCGCGAAAGGGACTCCGCATAGCGATGGGACTCCGCGCATGGCGAACTGTGGATGAGAGCGATTTGCCGATCTTCAGAGAATCGACAATGAAGCAGCGACGAAAAGAGTACGAGGGGACGCCCTCTGATCACGGGAGGGAACTTCATGTTTCGAAGAGAGCTAGAACTGGCGCACCACTGCGGTGACCAATCATTGCAGGAGATCGACAAGGCCTTAGCCGCAGTGGAGCTAGAAGATGCGGTTGAGCATGGCGAGAAGGCCTTGGATTGGGGTTGGAGAATGGAATCGGCGTTAGGAGAGTTCCTGGCCGTGGAAGATGCGAAGGCGCTCGTCACAGGTTTCCTGGACAGCAAGGATTCGGCACAGATCGCATTCGAATCAGTCAAGAAGGGCCTCGAGGGAGGCGATGAGGCTCGTCGAAGATCCGAGGCTGAGCTGAAGTCATACCTACAGGAACTGAGAGGACGTATGTCTCACGGGCAGAGACTCGTCGACGATGCTTTGTCGAAAGCCCCTTCTGGCGATGCCTGGAAGTATCGTGGGCAGCAGTTGTCCAGTCAGCCAAAAGAGGGGACCAGATCAACTGTGGCGATTGCTCGTGATCCTCGGCACGCACGCACTTTCGACGAGGTGCGCAGAATCGTTTCATCGGCACTCGATTATTTCGGTGGCGTGGGGGCCTTCGTCAAGAAGGGGGACACGGTTCTAATAAAGCCTAACCTTACGCTTTTCTTTCTGGCTGAGGAGGGGGTATCCACAGACCCGCGCGTGGTAGCGGCGCTGGTGCGACTGGCGAAAGAGGCGGGAGCAGCCAGAGTGATGGTCGGCGAATCGTCGGGCGGTGGCACGAGAACTCCCGAGGCTATGGACGTCACTGGGATCGCCGAAGCGGCAAAACGGGAAGGCGCTGAGCTGGTAGATTTCCACACCTGCGAGCAGCGGGAAGTCGACATCAAGGGGAAGATCATCGACCGACTCCTGCTGCCTGTGCCTTTGTTGGATGCCGACGTGGTCATCAATGCCCCAAAGGCCAAGACGCATCATATGGATTTCGTAACCTGCGCTCTCAAGAACTGGGTAGGTGTGTTGCGACCAGACGTCAGGTCGGCCCATCACGACTGGAATACTTATCAGGAATACGTGGATATTATGGCGGCCGTTCGTCCCACCCTCAACGTCGTCGACGCGATCTACATCGGCGAAGGCGATGGGCCAGGAGCCACAACGGGCAGGTTTTACGGTGGAATTCTGGTTGGCACCGACCCTGTGGCCATCGACACCGTGGTAGCCAGTTTGATGGGGTTTGATCCCGCGCAGGTCGCATTTATTTATGTCGCACAAGAGAGCGGACTCGGAGTGGCCGATCTCGAGCGAATCCAGATCGTGGGAATTCCCATGGAGGAAGCGTGGATACAGGCCAGGGCGCCACGTCTAGGTGTCGACTATATCCCTGCAAACATCATAGTCGGAAGCGGCGTTAGTCGATCAGGGACGCTGGGACACTTCAAATCGACGGCTGACATCTGGGACAAGATGGGAGTCTGGAAGACGCTAGTACTGCTCAAAGGTAAGCCGACGATAATGATTGGGGATGCCGAGGATCCCTTATTCAGTCGGCACTTGCGCGAGGGTCCCTATGTGGTGATAGACGATGCAGCGCGATCCATATATAAGCAGCATCCGGATGTTAGATTCATACCCGGCCACCCGGCGCTGCACAACATCCTGCCACAGTTGATGGACGGACTCAAGGTAGCTGGGATGGGCGAACGCACATTCACGTTGATGAAAGTTCTTCGCAACGTAGAGAGTTCCCTTCAGTACTCAGGCACTCCAGCCGCCCCATTGGCAGCGGCTCCCGCTACCATCCGGAACATGCCTGTCGTCGCCCAGTATGGGGTTTTGGGGACGCTAGCGGCTGGTTTGCTCATAGGTCTCGTGTGGTCAGGGATTGGAATCGTTAGTGGTTTCAGGCGGAAATGAAAGGCGTTCGCCGTGGCCAAAGGCATCCTGCTCCTCGATACGCCTGGTACGAGCGTCCTCCACCTGCTTGCGTTCAGTCGGTTCACACTGCCGCTTACAGGACGAAGGCAACTCGGCACGGCACTTGCAGCCCATCTAGCAGTAAGGGGGATCAACTCGCTCGGTGAGGCGTGCAGCGCGGTGCAGCTATCATCAACTATCCTCGACGATAGAATCAACCAATTTGCGTCTGGAATCGCTCTCTCGATGGCTGAGCGAGTGATTGCAGCGGGGACTGAGCGAGGTTCCTCAACATAGACATTAAGCATAGATATGCAGAAAGGAGAAGGTCCGATGGCAATGGAATTATGGCGGCCAATGCGAGAGATGCGCAGACTATCAGAAGAGATGGATCGGCTGATGGAGGAGACCTTCGGTCCGTTTGAACTACGCACCAGAGAGATGCTGCCAACCCCGCGCACGCGTGTGTTCCCGCTGAACATGTACAGGAAGAATAACGAGCTGATCGTCGAAGCGTCTCTGCCGGGCATCCGCCCCGAAGATGTAGACGTCAGCGTGTCGGGGAACAGACTGACTATCCGCGCCGAGCGCAAGGAAGCCAAAGAGGTCAAGGAGGAGAACTACTACTATCAGGAGATGGTAGCAGGTAGCTTCTTCCGCGAAGTAGCGCTGCCAACGGATGTGCAAACGGACAAAGCCGAGGCCGCTTACGAAAATGGCATTCTGCGTCTGCGCTTTCCGGTGGCACCCACCGCGAAGGAATCCCACATCAAGATCAAGACGGCCGGCGCGAAGTAGCATAGATTTGGTGGCCCAAAGAATACATCGATGCCAACGCTGCCAAAGCAGCCCGAAAGGCCAAGGCAGGTGAGGAAGTCGAGCTAACCGTTTCCCCTCCTAGCTGTGTTCGTCCCCATATTCGTCGCAATGGATGCGATCGGGGCAACGCCGCTGGTGATCGCACGGACTGGCGAACTCCCATTGGCGGAGGTGCGCCGTCAGCTCCGCGACGCGTTCCTCACGGCGCTCTCGCTCGGCACAATCTTCGCGTTGGATGGACGATGGTTCCTGGACGCGTCGGGCGTCGATGGGCCTGATTTCCTCATCGCAGGTGGCCTTATTCTACTCACGCTCGCCGTGAGCGATCTGGTCGTCGGTGGAGGACACGAAGCGCGAGGAAGCCTGCCTCTGCCCGATCTAGGAGTCGTGCCGATCGGTACACCACTGCCGGTCGGCCCCGCCACGCTGACCACGTTGTTGGTTCTGGTCGATCGCTACGGGATCGTGCTCACGGTGTTCGCGTTCGTGGTGAACCTGCTGATCGCGTGGTATCTGTTCCGGCGGGCTGCCAGCATCATCCAACTGTTTGGTCGCAACGGTCTGCGCGCCGCGTCGAAGGCGGCGAGCCTGCTACTCGCCGCGGTCGCTATCAAACTCATTCGCGAGGGAATAGCGGCGTTTCTACCACCAGCCGCCGGCTAAATACAGCGACATAATATTTGCTCCCTGTTGGTCTGACAGGGAAGGTTTCAAACCTGCCCCTACCAGTAGACACTTTTCGCATCGGACTATTCAGACCGAAACGCCGGTTGTGACGCACCGACGCGCGCTGATGAGGATGGTAGGTTGAGAAGCTGCCTCTCAGTAAGGTATCATCAGCAGCCCAAAAAGCCTTGACAAGAGGCGGATCTAAGGATATTATGACACGCAAGCGTCAATGGTTATTCCAACAAATTGCAATTTCGTCATCTCGGATCAGTTGTTTTTCTCCTCCGTGGCCGGGTAGGAGATCCTCTTAAGTTCGATCGAGTGTTGGCCAAGTACAAGGCGACTCAGCGAACGCACACTTGCATAGCAAACATATCGTTATAACAAAATAAGGAGGTTCACTATGCGAGAATGGATCGTCAGGCCAGTGGCGTTGATTGGCATCCCGATCTTGGCCTTGGGACTATTCATCGGCTGTACCCAGGCACCCAAGGCAGACACCCCCGAGGAGTTCTACCGTGGCAAGACGGTCACCGGAGTGGTGCCGAGTACCCCAGGCGGCGGTACGGATCTTTTGATCCGGGCGGTCGCGCCATACCTGGCCAAGGAGATTGGCGCAACAGTCAAGATCGAGAACCTGGCAACCGATGAAGGCGTGAACTGGGTGTACAACGAGGCCAAGCGAGACGGCCTCACCTTTGTCATCAACAGCAGCAATGCCCTATCTGGTAATGCCATTCTCAAAGCACCCGGCGCTCAGTACGAGATAGATAAGTTCAATTATCTGGGCGACTTACACCCTGGCGCTACAGTTTTCAACATATCCCCACAAGCTCCGTATAAGACGTTGGCGGATCTGCGGCAAGCAAAGGGATTAAAAGTGGCGGCCAGTTCGGCCAGGGGAAGCTTGACGATCGGCGGAGCGGTGATGCTCGAGGTTTTGGGACTGGATGGCAAGGTTGTCACCGGCTACCAGGGCAACAAGAACGTGACGCTGGCGCTTGCGCGAGGCGAAGCGAATATCCAGGTCACCTCGGATGGCGGCGCCAAGCAAGACCAGGATAACGGCTATGTGATAACCCTGTTTATCGTGGGCGAGGATAGAAGCCTGGTGCTCCCGGATGTGCCGACGATGTTCGAGCTTGGCGAAAAGGTCCCGAAGGAACTCGAGACCGTGCACGCCTTTGTGGCCGCGCTGGGTTACGCTGCGGCCGTGCCGCCTGACGTTCCCCAGGACCGGACTGACTACCTGAGGAAAGCATTGGAAAACCTCAGCAAGAACGACACCGCTATGCAGAGTGACGTGGCAAAGGCGATGGACGGTTGGGCCCCGTTTATATCCGGCAAAGTGGTCCAGGACAAGATGATGGCCCTAGCGGCGAACAAGAATCTGGCGAACCAGTTAGATTCCCTTGTAAAGAAGTATAGCGTATCGCTTCAGTAAGCCCATTTCCCGAAGGCTATCTCTGACGCATACCCAGTGTTGGGTTGCTTGAATGATTTTGGGCAGGATGGAGTAATTGTCCAGGTAGGCGAGGGCTTGCAGCACCTACTCCACCGTCACCGATTTCGCCAAGTTCCTGGGCTGGTCGACGTCGCAGCCTCGGCGGACGGCGATGTGGTAGGCGAGGAGCTGCAGGGGGACGACGGCCAGGATCGGGGTCAGATAGGCCGAGGTGTTGGGGATGTACAGGACGTGATCGACGTAGCTCTGAATCTCTTCGTCGCCGTCGCTGGCGATAGCGATCACGGTGCCGCGCCGCGCTTTGGCCTCTTTGACGTTGCTCGTGATCTTGTCGTAGACCTTATCGCGCGGCGCAATCGCCACCACGGGCATATCTTCGTCGATCAAGGCTATCGGTCCGTGTTTCATCTCGCCGGCGGGGTAGCCTTCGGCGTGGATGTATGATATCTCCTTTAGCTTGAGCGCGCCTTCGAGCGCGATCGGATAGTTGATCCCACGCCCCAGATAGAGGAAGTTCTGTCGCTTGAAATAGATATCGGCTAGGGCCTCGCACTCGGCCTCACGGTTCAACGTCTCCCCCACCAACTGCGGCAGCTCGGCCACATCCTGCAGCAGGCGCGCGAGATGCTGCTCGGATAGAGTGCGCCTGGCCTTGCCCAGGTAGAGCGCCAGAAGATACGCGGCGACCAACTGCGACGTGAAGGCTTTGGTGGAGGCGACGCCGATCTCAGGGCCCGCGTGGGTGTAGATCACGGCGTCGGACATTCGCGTCGCCTGGCTGCCGACGACGTTGACGATGCTCACGGTCTTCGCGCCAAGGCGTTTGGCCGCCTCCATCGAAATTAAGGTGTCGGCGGTCTCGCCGGACTGAGTGACGGCGACGACGAGCGTTCGCTCATTCACAAGTGGATCGCGGTAGTGGAACTCGGAGGCATAATCGATTTCGACAGGGATGCGCGCCATCTCCTCGATCACGAACTTCCCAACCAGGCCGGCGTGGAGCGAGGTGCCGCAGGCGACGAAAACCACCTTACGAATGTTATCGATTTCGTCTTGCGAGAACCTCACATCCTCCAGATAGACATCGGGCGGCTGTAAGCCGATGCGGGTGCTGATCGTATCCGTCAACGAGCGCGGCTGCTCGTGAATCTCCTTCAGCATGAAATGCTTGTAGCCGCCTTTTGCCGCCGCCACGTGATCGAGCGCCACCACCTGCGGGACCTTGTCGACGGCTACGCCGCCGAGCGTCGAGCAAGTCAGTCCGGACCTCGTCACCACGGCCATCTCCTGGCTATCGAGGAACACCATCTTGCGGGTGTGGCCGAGAATCGCAGGCATATCCGAGGCGACGAACGTCTCGTCGTCGCCGAGGCCGATGACAACGCCTCCGGCATAGCCCAATCTGGCGGCAACGATCTTGCCTGGCTCGCAGACGCTCATCACCGCCACGGCGTTCGCTCCCCTTATCTGGCCCAACGCCTGGCGCACCGCCTCCTCGAGCGACAGGCCGGCGTCCACGAACTCCTCGACGAGGTGAACGATAACCTCCGTATCGGTCTCCGATGCGAAACGGTGTCCGCGCCCCAAAAGCTCGCGTCGCAGCGAGAGATAGTTCTCGACGATGCCGTTATGAATGATGACCGTCTCACCCCGACAGTCCATGTGCGGATGAGCGTTGATTTCCGACGGTCTGCCGTGCGTTGCCCAGCGTGTATGGCCAATGCCGACGTTACCGGTAAGCGGGGACACATCCAGGACAGCGTCGAGGCTTCCCAGCTTACCCACCGCGCGTCGCAGCTCGATCTTCCCATTGTCCAACACGGCGATGCCCGCCGAATCGTAGCCACGGTATTCCAGGGTGCGAAGGCCATCCAGAACCACCTTCGCCGCGTCTTTATCACCAATGTAACCCACTATGCCGCACATGCCAGACC
>JACPRP010000082.1 GCA_016189905.1 Chloroflexota bacterium
CCCCTTAACTAAACCGTATTGGGGCTTGTCCCCCGCTGGAGAGGGGGGGCACGAGCTAGCTGCCCTTAACTAAACCGTATTGGGACAAGCCCCCGAACTACGCCTGGTCCGACTGGAAGCAAGGCAACACGAACGCTAACAAGCGCCTGGCCTACAGGCCTAACTAAACCGTATTGCCCCTGGCGGTCCTTCGGAGAAGGATCTCTGGCTGCCAGGGGTGGGGTGAGGGGCAACTCGCGCACTATAAACTTAGTAAAGAAGGCCTATGACTCCTATCCGAACTGACATTCTATCAGCCATCGAGGCGCTGCTGCGCAGCAGGCACTACCCGGGATTGCTCCAGGTCGGGTCGCTGCTTGTGTTCGCGGCGATTCTCTTCTTCTCTTTCGCCGGGAACCCCCACGGCGAAAGCAATCTCGCCGTCGCGATCACCTGGTACATCTGGTGGGTGCTGCTGCCGTTCTCGGCCGTCGTTTTCGGTAGGGTCTGGTGCTCTTTTTGTCCAATCTCAACTATTAGCCGCGGCCTGCTTGGCTTCGTCGGCGGACATGGCAGACTCAATCAAACCTATCTTCTGAAGAGCGGCAGTTGGATCGGCGGCGTGCTGCTGCTGGTTCTGTCGTGGGCGATCATCATCTGGCGCATAGATGAGATGCCTGCCGCCACGGGTATCCTTCTATCGGCTTTCACGGCGGGCGCAATCGTCTTCGGATTGCTGTTTGGCGAAAGAATGTGGTGCAAGTCGGCGTGTCCGATCGGTGCTGTCATTGGCCTGTATTCTCGACTCGCACCTTTACAGATCCGACCTGCCCAGAGGACCTGCGCTGTAAGGTGCGGGCGCACAGGCAACTGTCACGCGATGCTGCTATCGCAAAATTGCTTGAACGACGGGCCAGTCTCCAGTTTGCGCTCGAACCAAAGGTGCAGCCTGTGTGGCGATTGTCTCAAGTCATGCCGACACTCATCAGTCGAGCTTAGGCTCGGCGTGCCTGAGGCTTTCGCGGCCCAGCCTTCAAAAATGTCGAGCGGTGAGACGGCGGTTCTCATGCTGCTTCTCTCGTTGGTGTTGATGGATTTGCTGCGGATGACCCCCTGGTATCCGTCGCTTATGAAACGTCTGATGACCGGCGGTTTCACCATAGACTACAACGTTGTGCTGGCGCTGGCCATCCTGCTCCTGGCGTTATGTCTGTTTGCCCTGTATCAGTTGGTGGCCTGGGTTTCGGGACTGATAACCGGGCAGACTTTGCGCCAGACCGGCGTTCTGTTAGCCTCGCCTTACATCGCCCTTGCCGCGGCGGTTCATCTGGGATCGGAGCTTTTTCACCTTGCAAGCCATGGGACTACACCGCTGCTGGCGGTGGCCTTTGACCTGGGATTCCCGGTAGAATTTCCGGCGGTCGTTCGTGGCGCTAAGTATTCGCAGGATTCGATGCTGCAGTCCCTGGAGTTAATACTCATATTGATTGCCATAGCTCTGGCAGTCAGAGCGTTTTGGAAACCAGCCAGATGTAACGGTGCACGCGGAGTGCGCCGCGCGCTCTTCGTTGGCTTGTCCGCGGTCTTCACCATTCTTATAGCTGCGGCTGCGGGATTTCTTTTCATCTCACCTATGGGGTTGATCCATTGAAGAACAAGAATGAGGTTGCACCGTTGGCTTTGAATCGATCCTTTGCTGTCGTCATTTTCCTGATCTTGGTGGCAATTATCGCGTCGGGGGCTGTTGGATGCGCCGAGAACGGGGGAAATCTCTCGGCGGGAGGAGCCCCAGCCGCTGTAGAGGAACCGTCGACTGAGTTTCCCGATTTCGTGTACAATTCGGCGACATCACTGGCCGCGTACAGGCTTGCACCCCGTCTGTCCACTGTGCTTTCTAGCATGCCGTGCTATTGTAATTGCGGAAGAGCATCGGGCCACAAGAACCTGAAGGACTGCTTTTTCAGAGAGGATGGCACATTCAACGATCACGCCTCTAACTGCGACGTTTGTCAGGACGAAGCAATGGACGTCGACAGATGGCAGAAAGAGGGCAAGAGCCTTCGCGAAATCAGGGACGCCATCGACGCCAAGTATCGTGACTACGGGCGTCCCACCGATACGCCGCCGGTCGAGTGACACAGAGGGCGATCACCCTGGATGCCATCCACGTGGTGCCCCCGATGAAACGCCTACCGTGGTTTGCGCTTACGCTTTGTGATCTGTAGTTCGGGGGCTTGTCCCAATACGGTTTACTTATAGCAGTTTGCATTTTGATATGCCTACCCGTAGCGCGGGGGCTCGTCCCACGCCCCGCCCAGCGGGGGACGAGCCCCCGCGCTACATTGCATACGCTCGGTAAATCGGTGGCTGCTCCGCTAGCCAAAATGCTTTGCAAACTGCTATAGGCCTGTAGGCCAACCGCTTGTTCGCATTCGTGTTGCCTTGCTACTAGTCGGCCCAGACGTAGTTCGGGGGCTTGTCCCCCGAGGGGCGGTCGGGGGACAAGCCCCTCCCACCTTGCTCCGAGCGTCGGACAGTCCCGTGGAGCGGGACGTCCCGAACGGGATCCCGTCCTTCCTGAGAAGGACGGGAGACTCCGACACCATTCATGGACCGGTCGGAGAGCCCCGTGAAGCGGGACGGGATGCCGTCTCGGGACGCGCTACCTCTGATGCATCCGTCCTATCGGTAGCTGCTTCTCTAGCTGAATCCTTGAGCAAACCGCCATAGTCTCAGCGTCGATTCAGCTTCGTTTAAGCTTCCAATGCTATCTTTATCACGTGCCGTAAGAAGGCCTATCGGGTAGACGATGGCAGGCTCTACCACGGACATCTGCGGCCAGCACCTCCTTGTGTCGGTTTGGGGGGAAAGCGGTGGCCAGCTTCCCCCTCTAACCACTTTCAACTATGTCTGATAACTACGTCTGATTGAGAATCCTGTTGGTAGGGCTCTATGCCGTTTTGTGAAAAGATTGAACTGTTGTCCAGGCTGTGTAGCGGCGGCCGGCAGTCGCCTTCAGCAGAGAACCGAGTGGTCAATACTAACGTAAACCGGCGTGGGCGAGCCACGCTGAGAGTTGATGCTATTATAATGTTTGTGGCAGCCGGACCGTGAACGTGCTTCCCTGGTCCGGTTTGCTCACTACGCCGATGTCGCCTCCGTGCTGCTGGACGATCCACTTCGCTATGGCCAATCCAAGCCCTGTGCCGCCAGCATCACGTGCGCGAGCCTTGTCTGCCCGGTAGAAGCGATCGTAGATGTAAGGGACATCCTTGGCGGCGATCCCGATGCCAGAATCGGTCACTTTCAGTATTGCTGTTGAGCCGCCCTTGTGCAAGGATAGCCTCACTTGCCCACCAGCAGGAGTGTATCTGATCGCGTTATCCACAAGGATCAGAATCAGTTGCTTGAGACGGTCTGGGTCAGCTTGCAGCGAAACCTCGTCGATCTCGTCGATCGTCACTTTCACTCCATTGGCCAGCAATCTGGACTCTCCGTAAACCTCCAGCAGCAGGCGGTCGAGCTCTACCCTGCGCATCCGCAGCTTCTGACCGGCATCGGCCCTCGCCAGCGAAAGAAGGTCGGACACGAGCCGTGCCATCCGCTCCGCTTCATCCCTTGCTGCCTTGACCAATGATCCCCGCTCATCGGCGGGAAGGTGATCTCCCTGGCGTTCCAGTAGCTCGAGGTTTGCACGAACCGCCGTCAGAGGTGTCCGCATTTCGTGAGAGGCGTCGGCGACGAAGCGCTGCTGCGCAGCGTAAGCCTCCTCCAGGCTCGCCAGCATCTCATTGAATGTGAGGCCGAGCTGGCCTAGCTCATCGCGAGAACCAGTATCCTCAAGACGGCGCGAGAAGCCTCGAGATAGGGCGATGGCCCGGGCGGTTTGCGTGATCGTCGCGACGGGCTTGAGCGCCTGACCAGCTATCGCCCAGCCGATTCCGCCGGCTAGCAGCAGCGATACAATCCCAAATCCCATCAGCCCCAGCCGCAGGCGGTCCAGAATGGCGTATGCATTGCCGTAGGAGCGCCCGATCTGGATGAAGCCAATGACCTTCCCCCCTACGACCAGTCGCTGGACGTACACGCGCACCTGCTCCTCCCCAACCGTGGCTGTATAGAAAACATCATGTCCGGTCCACGCGGCGGCCAACGCCTGTTCGTTGCTCGGCAACTCCTGTCCGCCCAGATTGCCGGAGCGCGCGACGACCGCCCCATCCGTTTGCGCTACCTGCACGTAGACCCCCGGCGACTCAAATGCGTTGATGGGCGGGAGCTCGACGTGCTGGAGCGTCGGGGGCGCGGCGGCGTCGACCCTTATGGTGCTCGAAATGTGGTGCGCCCGTGAGACGATGCTATTATCCCCTTCGTCGATGAGGTGGCGCTCCATAAGTAAGTATAGCGCCGCACCGAAGACGATGAGTGTCAAAGCCAGAACCGAGGTGTACCAGAGGGCGAGCCTGAAACGAATGGACAAAGATGCTCACTCCCTGTCTCGGAGAACGTAGCCGGCTCCCCGCACCGTCTGAATGATTCGCCTCTCGCCGCTTTCCTCGAGCTTGTTACGAAGATAACGCACGTAGACCTCCAGGATGTTGTAGTTGCCATCGAAGTCGTAGCCCCAGACCTTCTCCACGATGAAATCCCGCGTGAGCACGCGCTCTGGATTATAAAGGAAGAGCCGCAGAAGCTCGTATTCAGTGGTGGTAAGCTCGATGCTCCGCCCGCCACGTGTGGCAATTCGAGACGCCGTGTCCAGACTGAGGTCCTGGTAGGACAGCACCTCTCTCGTCTCGGCATCGCGCCGCCGCAGCAAGGCTCGAATCCTCGCCAGCAGCACTTCGAAGACGAACGGCTTGACGATGTAATCATCCGCACCGGTATCCAGTCCTAGAATTTGATCGGGGGCGGCATCCTTGGCAGTCAGCATCAAAATAGGCAATTTCTCATCCACGCCGCGCAGCCTGCGGCAGACCTCCAGTCCATCGAGACCCGGCATCATAATATCGAGGATCACCAGATGTGGAGGATGCAGTCGCGCAAGTTGCAGCCCTTCTTTGCCATCGTGTCCCACATCAACCGTGTACCCTTCGTAGCCCAGACCACGCTTCAAGACGCTTGTTATGCTGCTGTCGTCGTCTATCACCAAAATGCGTTCTCTCATCCAATGCCTCCCGGTACCTTTTTGCCTCGCTCTTCGATCACTGGTTTCTTGTGTCAGATGACCGGTCACGGTTCAACGACTCAACCCGGTGTCACCGTGCCTGGCTCGGGCGATTAACCCAATTTGCCCGCGGCACGTTTTGAGCCGGCAAACCATCGCGATAAATGGTAGCACTGATCCAATCATTTCACAAGTCCGGGTTCAGGAGGCCATCGATGGTGGGGTAATACCAATTGCCTCTGGATAGACCCCATATTCCGTGGGGCGGGGCCTGTAGCCTACGTGGGGTGGGGCAATATCGGACTTATCTATGACTAATTGGTTAAGCAGAGGTTGCCAAGATGCGCGTTCCGTCATCTTGGCGGATGCCGTGTCGAGAGGGTTGTCGCTTCTTGCCCCGTCACGTCTGTAGATCAGCCGCTCATCTCGAAGCTAGCAGTAATCAGCCGGCTGACGCCGTTCATAGTCCTCGTCGTAGACGCCCTCAGTGGCATAGTGTGCAAGGCGAGCACGTGGCAATACCTCAAGATAGGCCAGCACTTCCTTGACGTGCTGATCGGCGTGCTCTTGGGTGCAAGCGATCCCTCCAAATTCCTGAAATGCCGGGCCAACGATCGGCTCGCCGCAGATCGCGCAGTAACGCTTCACCTCTGTATGCTCCGCAGACATTTCCCTTTTGTCTCCTTTCCCAAGCACCGCTAGACGGCCTCCACGGCAGGCTGCTGCCTGCCGCCACCTCCAGAGAGGGAATTTCGGCGGATACCCGATCTCTGGCCTGGCAGCGCATCACACGGCGGCTTTAGACCGACCGGCCGCTTTAGACCGACGCGTCCTTCCGCCGAAGGACGCGTCGGTCTCGGTCCCATGATTTGCGAGGGTTCTCGCGCTACCCATTAAAGAAAACGTAGCTTATGATCACAAGCACCACCATCAGTATCCCACCGAGCCCAAGACTCCATGCTATAAGCTTCTTCTCGATTGGCAGAAGAGGCTCATATGGCGCTCTTTCCATTTCATCGGCAATTCTCAGCTCACCTTGCGCTACTCTTTCCATTCGCTCAGCTCTTTCCATGTGCTACTCTCCCCGATCGATCTTAGTAGGCGATACCCTGCGCTGCCAGCGCCTTCGCCCTGATGAGTGAGTCGGTGATTGCGCCGCTGGCGACCGCTGCTCCATCAGTCTTGACCGCCAGGCCCATCCACGCGCCTGCTACAAGTGGATCTTGATAGAGGAAAGCCTGTGCCGCGAAGGGCAGGACCAATAGCTCGACAACCGCAAAGATAACCACGAGTGAGGAGACCATAATGGGTATGACAGGCCTGGCCCTGATGGCACCGCCGACGGCGATCGCTGCCGAGACGCCACAGATAGATATGCCTGAGGCCAGAGGTGCAGCCCATTCACGATTGAACTTGAAGAACCTCCTGGCCACAAAGTAGACCAGAGCCCAGTAAATCAAATATGCCTCGATGATCGCCGCGAGTCCCCGAAACATAACCGTCGTCGCCAGTCCCATAGCTCCCGCGGCCGAAACGGCCAGCGATGCGCCCAGGATCACGATCGCCGTCCTAATGTACCACTCAGGCCTGGTGGCCTCTTTGAGGTACGCGGCGAAGCCTGGGAAAAGGTTTCCGATGAGCAACCCGACGACCAGGGCTATTATAAATCCAGCCTCGCCCGTCAGGCCGAGAGACCAGGGTATCCCAAATGCTGCCAGCTTATCAGGCGTCGCCGCTATGTAGGCGAAGTTACCGAGAAGCCACGCGCCAAAGCTGATCCAGAAAACGATGGTGAAGCCTGGAATGAACCTCTTGAGATCGAGCTTCATTGCCGAGGCGCCGACGCTCATTACGGCGAGCATAAAAACGTAGCTTAAAACGACCGCTGCGATCCCCGGAAGCCCGGTGTAGACCTTGGATACAGGCGTCACCGCTTTTGATAGATCGAGCCACACGTTCGTCTGCACCGCCCATCCGAGGATGTCTACGCCAGCCATCGTCCCGAGCGAGAGCACAAACACGAACAGGCCAATCCAGACTGCCCACCAATCGTCGTTCTTGAACAAGCCTCTATCCTCCTTACTGATAGATTAGCGAGCCGCGCCCGCTAGGTATATTGTTACGCCAGAGCCTTAGTCTCGCCTTAGACCAGGCTTAAATCCAGCTTATAATTATCCCAATTTTTGCTTATGATCCAGCTCGGTTTGCTGCCCGACGCGTTTTATGGCAAAATCAAGTGCGGAGGGCAATCTTGATCGCAGATAAGCTGCTGGATATCTTTGAGCGACTGTTGGGCCATTATGGCCCTCAGCACTGGTGGCCGGCCGAGACGCCGTTTGAAATGATCGTCGGGGCCATCCTCACACAATCGGTGTCCTGGGCCAACGTCACGAAGGCGATAGCCAATCTCAAACGCGTCGACGCGCTTGAGCCGGCTGTTCTGGCTGCTATGCCAGTGGGTGAGTTGGCGCAGTTGATCCGCTCTTCTCGCTTCTACAATATGAAGGCCGGTAAGATCGTGGCCTTCTTGGAGCACCTGATCGACTATGACTACGATTTGGACGCATTCTTCTCGAAAGATGTCGTCGCCTTGCGCGGGGAGCTATTATCTATCAAAGGCGTCGGCATGGAGACGGCTGATTCGATAATCCTGTACGGGGCACACAAGCCCATCTTCGTGATAGACGCGTACACGCGGCAGCTCATGGCGCGCCTGGGACTGGTTCCATCTCAGATCGGTTATGAACAGCTTCGCTCGTTTTTCGAGATCAATCTCCCGTCGGATCTATCGCTTTTTCAGGAATACCACGCCCTCATAGTGCACCACTGTAACCGTACCTGCCAGAAGAGGCCCTCCTGCATGGGCTGCCCCCTCATCTCCCTTTGCCAGTTTGCCGGAGCGAATTAGTTCTCGGTGCAAAATATGGCAGAACTGGATGATTCGGCTACGACCATCGCGGATCTGCTACCCACTTCCTGAACCATCCCCTCAGGTCTATCTTCCTGGCATCGCTCTTGCAATTCTCTTTCTTCGTGGGTAACTACCGTATTTATAGGTTGCTACTGCTGTTCGCTCTCGTCCTGGGTGGCGTGTTAGGCCTTCTCCTGTTGAACCAGTGGGTGGACATCGGGCAGCGGAATTGCGTGTTCGATCCGGCGGGGATGCCGCCTCCGATAGGGCCTGAAGGCCGGCCAGCAAACTATCTTCATACCTGCGGCAGTCGGCTGTACGATTCGCTCGGTAGCGAAGGAAAAATCACCGGCCTGAATTGGTCTGGAATGGAGGATGGCAATTACACGCCGGGCGGCCTGGGCGTACGCAAATGGCCGGAGGTTCTCGATCAAGTAGCTGGGCTTGGCTACAATACCCTCCGCCTGCCATTCTCGAATCAGGCTATAGAGCCGGGGCGAAGAATCGGTGGAGCTAACTTTGCGCTCAATCCCGACTTGCAGGGCTTGAGCGGGTTGGAAATGCTCGACCGTCTGGTCGCTGGGGCGCGCGATCGTGGGCTGAAGGTCATTCTCGATCGGCATCGGCCAACGCCAGGTAGCTGGGGCCCACTCTGGTACGACGACGAGGTTTCCGACGAACGCTGGATTGCCGATTGGCGCATGCTGGCGGCACGGTACTATGGCAACGATACCGTCATTGGCGTGGACCTCCATAACGAGCCACGAGGGCCAGCAACCTGGGGCAGCGGTGGCCGAGATGTCGATTGGCGGCTGGCGGCGGAACGGGCGAGCGACGCGATCCTCGAAGTGAATCCCTATCTCCTGATCTTCGTCGAGGGTGTCGAGAGCTTCGACGGCCATCGCTACTGGTGGGGTGGCAATCTAATGGGCGTGCGCACCGCGCCGGTCCGACTTCGCGTGCCGAACCGCGTCGTTTACAGTCCGCACGACTACGGTCCGAACATCTCCGCGCAGCCGTGGTTCTACGAGAGCGATTTCCCACTGAACTTGCCAGGCGTGTGGGATCGGCACTGGGGTTACATCAAGAAAGAAAACATCGCGCCGGTGGTCCTGGGCGAGTTCGGGGGACGTTCGGTAGGGAGTGACCGTGAGGGTCAGTGGCAGAGGTCTCTCATAGCGTACTTGAAGGAGCGCGATATCGGCGCTCTGGTCTGGTCGCTTAATCCAGGGTGGGATACTGGAGGCGTGCTCGCCGCGGACTGGCAAACCGTCGAGCGTGATAAGCAAGAAGCATATCGGCAATTCCTCGCCGCCCCGCTCGACGATGGAGCGCTCGGCGTCTTCGGCCGGGCTCCTACTCGGTTCAGGGTCTTGTTCCGCCAGAGCCAGGGCCAGGAATCGGATCGCATATCGTTCACCTTCCGAATCGTGAACGACGGGCCTGAAATGGTGGATCTCAGCCGCGTTGAGCTGCGCTACTGGTTCAGAGGTGGAGATGCGATCGGTTTGGTGCAACAAGGCCCGCTCGATTTTTCTCACTCGGGTGTGGTGCACATCTTGATCGATTTCGTGCCCGTAAGCGTGGGAAACCAGGATTACTTCATACGGGTTCGATTCCCTGCGAGCTCTGGCAAGCTGGAGCGTTATCAAGTGAGTGATGAGATCACCGTTCAGACGCCCGAGATTGACCCTCCGAACAGCGTTCGCACCGACGATTATAGCTTCGCGGCTGGCACGGACCTGCGAGATCGTTTTGGAGAGTGGGATCACGTGACCCTGTATTTCGATGGGCAGCTTGTCTGGGGAAGGGAGCCATAGATGGCACCGTTATTGCCGCGAAAGAAAACCGATTCCAGACTTCATACTCCATTCACGGCGGAAGATCAACATATCGAAGGGAGACTCACATCTTGCTCGATCGTTCTCTATTTCCTATGTTTATCGGTGACGCCAGACGCCACGGCAGCCGCCGCTATCTGCAAATTGGCATGTTTGTGTTCCTGGTCGTCACAATAGCCGTCATATGGCTGGCCGTCGGTGCGCCAGAGGCCCCGTCCCCTAACCTGCCGCTCGACGGCACGACCATCGCGCCGGAGCAACCGCTGGTGATCGAAGGCTCATTTCTAAGGGCCGCGTTAACGGCCGTCACGCTTGTCGAGGTGCCAACAGATGATGTGTCCGCGGATGCCCCGAGGACAGTTCCGGTGGCACTCCTGTCACTTCCTTCATTAAGCCCGTGGGAAGCGGCCGGTATCAGGCTTGATAGCCCTGATGGCAAGAGCCTGTTGCGCCCCGATGCATCGTATCGTCTCACCCTCGGTGGCAATTGGACCATCCTCGCGTTGCCGTGGCTCAGGCTCGGCGACTGGAGCACCGAATACCGTTTCAGCACTGAGCCGAGCCCGAGGCCCCAGTTGCCTGATCAGCCGCTTTACCCGAAGCATGAGCGGCCGGTCACGGTGCAATGGAACCTGCCGGTGACGGGTTTCGACTACCGTGTTTCTCCGTCAGTTGATACCTCGTCGGCGATCGATCCAACCGACCCGACTCGTGTCTACATCAGCTTCCACGGCTACGTCCCCGGCCAGGAGTATCGTGTCGAGATCCTTGGGGCCAGCGGTGTTAACGGAATACCGCTGCAAAGACGCTATTCTTTCTCGGTTGTCACTCCAAAGCCGCCGACGCCCACCCTGGCCAACCGGCACGCTCTGCGTTTCGGTGAAGCAATGTTACTTCGCTGGGACGAGCCCATCGTCGACTTCGCCTATCGGCTCGATCCGCCGACCAGGACCAGCGTTGCGATCGATCCCGCCGATCGAAGATATGCGTCGATTACCCTCCAGCATCCCTATGCGCAGGGGCAGGAATACCGCCTGACCATCACCGAAGCTACCGCCGAGAACGGCACCAGCCTGCAGCAGCCTTACTCGGTTGTCCTGGCCACGCATCCCGCGCTCAGTGCCCCGGAGACAACGCCCGGAGATACGGCGTTCGGTATCGATCCTGATCAGCCTATCGGGGTGATGTTCAGCGCTCCGGTAGGTAATCGCACGGCCGCCGAGCATGCCATGAAGATCGATCCCCCCATCGATGGCCGTTTCGAGTGGCCCAGTGACCGCGAGATGCTCTTCGTCCCCGCGTCGCCGCTGCCCTTCCAGACTGAGTTTACCGTCCGGGTCGCCGGTGGCCCTCTCGGACCCAGCGATGCGTTTGGAGGCTACCTCGATCGTGATGTCGTCTTCGCTTTCACGACACAGCCCGATAAGCTGATCGACGTCGACCTGAGACGTCAGGTAGTGACGCTATGGCAAGATGGGCAGATCGTCCTTACCACCCCGACTTCCACCGGGGTGCGTGGGGCTGAGACCCCCACCGGCACTTTCATGGTGCAATACAAGATGGCCTCCACCCGTATGCGAGGCATCACTCCCTCCGGTGCCCGGTATGACATAGCGGATGTCCCGTGGGTGCTTGCCTTTTGGGGAGACTTCACGATTCACGGCGCCTACTGGCGCAATGGCTTCGGGTTTCCCCAGAGCAACGGCTGTGTCAGCCTGCCCGTGCCCATCGCCAAGAGGGTCTTCGAATGGGCGCCCGAGGGTACGCCTATCGTCATCCATTATTGAAAAATACTTGACATAACTATCTGCGTCGTGTATACTATACACGTTGAGCGCGACAGGACCTTCGAGGCTTGTCCCTCAACAGATGCTATCGCCGTATTCAAACGGTAAAATGAATGGCTGGGCCGAAACCTAGATCGTAAAGATAGGCTGGCAGCTTCAAAATGGGTGGACTTTCTAGGTAGTCCGTACACCGCCTGAGAAGAAAGCGAGTAGCATCGGTCAGGGAATTGGCCGGCAATCCTTGATCAGATAGGAACCCGTTACCTTTATCGGTAACGGGTTTTTGCTATCTTGCTTCCGGAATGTGACAGATAGCTTGATTGCATAGAAGCAGTAAGCTGGGTATAATTGCGGTGGAAGAAGCCAACGGGTAGGCACGGGAGAGGTCCTCTATTGGCAGTAAACTCAGACAAGCCGCATCTTTGGAAGCAGGATATCGCCGAGTCGGTGGACCTTTACAATGATTGGTTCGTGCTCTCGATTGATGACCTGAAATGTGAGGGGCGCGTTTACGGTGGCGGCCTGCATAAGATCGAGCCCAGGGAATTGGGGCGGTTATCGGTCGACGGCTGGACAGCAGCGGTTTCAGAATCTGTGAAAGCCGAGCTAAAGCAACTGACGTTGATTCCGCTTTGAGGGTGCATCAGGAACTCACCATCTGTGCCAGCGAGCTTCGTTCACGGGAAAATGGATGCAATGAGGCGTCATAGCTTCCGACCGTGTTGCCGTGCAATAACGTATCCAGCGTGTGGATGCAAGCTAGCTCATGTTCGCTCGGAGGCCCACAATGTTTGCCATCGACCGCTACGATGTCATCACGATCGAGGACCCGGTATTCCACGAGCAGGCTTTTCTCCTGCGTGACAACCTCGTCGGCTCTTCGGCGCTGGTGATTCCTAGCCTGGGCAATAACCTGATGAGCTTCGTCGCCTCCTTGCCGTCTGCGAGCCGTCTGGAGGTTATTCTGGGTGCTCCGGCCGGCACCATGAGGGAGGACGCGTGGCGCTGGGGAAACCCGATCCTCTTCCCATTCCCCAACCGCGTGCGGCACGCACGCTATTCGTTTGAAGGGCACCTCTACCACCTCGATGTGAACATGCCCGAGGGGCATCACCTCCACGGGCTCGTCTGTTATCGGCCCTGGCACGTCGACGGGGTCAGGGCTGACGATCGTGGCGCCGTCATCCGCTGCTCGTTCAATGCCGAGGACCATCCCGACGTCTTACAACAGTATCCCTTCCCGTTCCTGCTGACGGTTGCCTACATCCTATCAGGCAACTCGTTGCTCTGCGAGATCGAGGTGCGAAACGTTGGCTCACGGCCGCTGCCGATGGGCTTCGGGCTTCATCCCTACTTTCGTGTTCCGCTCGCCCCTGACGGCAGTCGCGATGAATGTTTGATCACCATACCCGCCGAACGAGTATGGCAACTGGATGCCGAAAAGCTGCCCACAGGACAACAGGTGCCCGTGCCCCAGGGGCTGGATTTTCGTAAGCCGCGCCCGCTCGATAAGGTCTATCTGGATCATTCCTACACCGGCCTTACCCGTGATGCCGGCCAAACCACCTGCCGTCTAATCGATCCTCGTGCGCGCGTCGAGGTGATCGGGGAATTCGGTCCCGAGTTCCCCGAGTTAGTCGTCCTGGCTCCCGCCGATCGCTCGACGGTCTCCTTTGAGCCTTACAGTTGTGTCACCGATGCCATCAACCTGGCTGCCCATCGACCCGACACGGGTCTCGTCGCCCTGCGCCCAGGAAACAGGTGGCACGGAAAAGTGAAGTTCTCAGTGGCAAGTTGGGACGTCTAGTGCGGTTTGCAATGACCCTTGTCAGGCAAGGTAGGGGCGGGTTTGGAACCCGCCCTCGCGGACCATCTCGGTCGCTGGACGAACGATAACGCAAAACGCCGTAGGTATGGATAAACCTCTCGGCTTGGCCTATAATGGCCTCATCGGCCCACTATGGCTGGCTGGACCTCATAGTTCGAGGTTGAGCCATTGGTGTGGAGCCTTTTGTGCAAGGAGGAACAGATGAACCTTGAAGAGCTGAGGAACTTCGGTCTTACCGAGCAGCAGATCATGGTCCGTGAAATGGCTCGCGACTTCGCGGACAAAGAGATCGTTCCCTACATAGATGCCTGCGAGCGGGAAGGATGCTATCCCAGGGAGATCATCGCCAAGCTTGGACCTCTTGGTTTCCTTGGATGTCTAATCCCGGAGAAATACGGTGGCCCAGGGCTCGACTACGTGAGCTACGGGGTCGTGTGCGAGGAAATCGCGCGCGGGGATTGGCTGAGCGCATCGGTTATCTCGGTGCAGAACTCCTTGGTGGCGACGTCAATACTCAATTTTGGCTCGTCCGAGGCCTTAAAAAAGAGATACCTCGAGCCGATGGCCCGTGGGGAGATGATCTCCTCGGCGGCTCTGACCGAGCCCAACTCAGGCTCGGACCTGGCGAGCCTCGCCACGACGGCAACCCCCACTCCAGGGGGCTACGTGCTGAACGGCGGCAAAATGTTCATTTCCCACGCCAGCCACGCCGACGTCTTTTTTGTGCTGGCTACGCTAGACCGCTCGCTGCGACACAAGGGAATCTGCGCTTTCATCGTGGAGCGTGACTCCCCAGGGATCACCTGTAAGCCGATTCCGATGCACTGTCTGCGCCGAGGGAACACCGCCGAGGTGACGTTTGAGGACGTGCTCGTTCCCGAAGAGAACCTTTTGGGCAAGCAAGGCGAGGGCTTCAAGGTCGTCGCCGCCGCGCTGGACCGAGGGAGATTCTCGGTAGCCTCACGCGCCGTCGGCCACGCGCAGGCGTGCGTGGACGTGTCCCTCAAATACGCCACCGAGCGGTCGCAGTTCGGCCAGGTAATCGGGAGCTTTCAGATGGTGCAGCAGATGCTGGCCGATATGATCAGCCAGACGGAAGCCGCGCGATTGATCGTCCGTCGGGTTGGCCAGTTGAAGGACGCCGGCGTCGAGCGCGCCTCCTTCGAGGCCTCGATGGGGAAGCTCGTGGCCGGCGACAACTGCGTCAAAGTGGCGACCGACGCCGTGCAGGTGTTCGGCGGATACGGCCTCGCCGAGGAGTTCCCGGTGGGACGCTATTTCCAGGAGGCGAAAGTGTTCCAGATAATCGAAGGCACCAATCAGTTGCAGCGGGTGCTGGTCGCGGAATATGCTCTTGGACTGAGAAAGTATTAGTCCCAGACAAGAGACCTTGCCTATAGCCTGTTTCTCCTATATACTAGAACGAGTTGTCAGCCCCTGCCAGTAATCATTTCGTGAAATGCCTCTGGATCGCTGACGGCCTTCATCCAGTATGCGGTGACAGAATGGATAATGACTCGTCCACACCCCCTCATGGCCTGGGGGAACAGTCTGACTACGGGCGCCGCCTTCGTCCGGGCAAGAAGACTTTACTGTTTGCTTTGATAGCGCTCTTGGTGCTGGGTGCTCAAACCACGTGGCTGCTACTCGGCCCATCTGATTCTACCTCTCCGTCTCGGCCGAATGAGCGATTGCTATCGCCGAACGCCTCTCCGGAGGTTGAGCGCGAGATTGAACCCGTCACCGACGCAGACTCGGTGGTCACAAACGGATCACCCGAGCAGCTCGATGTCCCGAGCAAAGACGTCGCCGATCCTCGCATAGGATTTGTATTGCTGGGGTACGGGGGCGGTGGCCACGATGGCGCGTATTTGACAGATTCGATGATGGTCGTCATCGCTGATCCACGCCAGAAGACATTGGCGCTTCTGTCGATCCCGCGCGATTCCTGGGTGCCTATGTTGTTCGATGGCAAAACAGCCGTTTATGGCAAGCTCAACACCGCTTATGCTTTCGCCCGGGACCCCAGCCTCTACCCGAAGCGACTGGAGCGGTACACGGGCAGTCGTGGTGCGGGGAGCTTCGTCGTCGATACCCTGTCTCGTATCCTTGGAGTGCCGATTTCGAACTATCTGGGCCTTGATTTCGATGGCTTCCGTCAGATGATCAACGCCGTCGGCGGCATCGAAGTAAATGTTCCTGCCAGCTTTGCTGCGCGCTATCCTGCCAACGATAATCCTGCCATAGATCCAAGCTGGAAGATAGTCCGGTTTAACAAAGGCGTGGAGCGGATGAATGGCGAGCGGGCGATCCAATTCGCACGGGCGCGGGAATCGATCGACAATATCAGCGAGGGTTCCGATTTCGCGCGCTCGCGACGGCAGCGTATCATTATGGAGGCGTTTAAGACGCGCCTTTTCGAGCCGGGTGGGTTGATACAACTGCCACAGATTCTGACTATCGCGGCGCGCCACGTCGATACGGACTACGCCATTACGGATGTGGGCCAGCTTAGAGATTTTATCCTGGATTGGAAGAATGTCCAGGTTTTTCAGACCGCCGTGACAGGCGCGAATTATCTACAGGAAGGCACGGGCTACAATGGAGCTTACGTGCTGGTCCCCGGTGCTGCGGATCGCTCCTGGGCGCAGATTCGCGCCTTTACTCGTAAATTGTGGGCCGACCCGGCCGTTGGGGTCGCGATGGCGGATACGAAAATCGTGATCGTGAATGACACCGGGAAAGAGGGGGCAGCCGCGCGACTGGGCGCGGCCCTTGTTAGATTGGGCTATCGGGTCGGACCTCCCGAGAGCGGTCCAGGCCGTGCCGAGTCGCGTCTGGTGGATCGAACGGGTGGGAGAGCCCGAATTTTGGCCGAGCAGTTAGGGCGCGATCTCGGGGTCACTTTGCCGTATGTCGCCGAAACCGTTGCGGGGCGCTCTGATGAGTTGGTCATCGATCTGGGTGCGGACCACCTGAGCCTGGCCGACCTCGAGGTTCCGATAGACGATGCGGCGCCCTCGAGCACGGTCGGCATCGAGAGATTCGGTGTATGGCAGCCAGCCCCGACACCAACACCGACTGAGTCGCCCGAAACACCGACGCCTACGGACTCGCCCGAGGAGGACCCGCCTCCCAGCCCCTGGCGATTGCTCCAGAGCACGCCAACACGCCGGGATGCGACCCCGGCCACGTCAACCCCGACGCCACCGAGCTCAGCCGCTACTCCGGTATCGACCCCGAACAGCGGCGCAACGGCGACGCCAACCCCCGTGCCAACGAAAACTCCGATGGTTACGCCGCGATCAGGCTAGATTGGGGCGTATCCATCGGGAAGGCCTATAGCAGTTTGCAAAGCATTTTGGCTAGCGGAGCAGCCACCGATTTACCGAGCGTATGCAATGTAGCCATATCAAAATGCAAACTGCTATAAGTGGTTGCCCCCTGCGGCGGGGCAGTCATACGCTAACGCAAAACGTTCTAATGCGAAGCCACAATCGGGGAAAGAGTATTATGACGATCTGGATCTCTCGATCTTGGCTCGCACGAATCGTAACTCTGCGTATGTATAGCCGTCGCCAAGACTTTCCATAATCGGCTTCAACAGCGCTGTTCCGTGCTCCGCCATAGCCGCCTCTATCGCGCGCCGCTTGTCATCGCTAACCAGCCTGTCCAGCGATACCGTCTCTCCAGCTTCCATAGCTTCGGCCAGATGCCCTTCGATCGTCGACACCGCCAATTTGCGAGCGGCGGCCACCTCCACGACGCTTCTCCCGGTGTTGAATATGTCCAGGGTTGCTCGAACGGTGGAACTCAGAGACCCCTGCTGCTGATTCGAAGAGATAGGCAGGCTTTCTGGTTGGGCGCCGGTCTCTCGCACGTACTGTTCTATATGGGCGAGAAACGCGTCGCCAAAGTCCAGCGCCTTGCGCTGGCCGACACCGTAAAGGCGCAACAGATGCTGCCGACTCGTGGGCAGCTCTGCCGCCATTTGCCGCAACGTCGCGTCGTGAAAGATAACGTAAGGGGGCACGCCGCGCTCGTCGGCCATCCGCTTTCGCAGCGTGCGGAGCCGGTCGAAAAGCACCTGGTGTGGGGTGTCTGGCTCGACGGGGTGGCTGGGGATCGCCGGCGCTTTCGCGAGAATCACTTTCTCTCCTTTGAAGAGAACTGCCCGCCCCAGCTCCGTTACCTTCACCGTCTTGAACTCGTCGCCATCCTGGCTGATGTGCCCCCGTCGCAACAGCTCGTTTGCCAGGAATCTCCATTCTTCCTTCGACCGGTCCCGACCGATGCCGTAAGTGGAAAGCTTATCATGGCCATATCGCCTGACGCGCTCGCCGCGAGACCCTCGTAGCACGTCGATGAGATGCATAATCCCGAATCGCTCTCCGGTGCGCTTAACGCACGAGAGAAGCATCTGGGCCGGAATCGTGTAATCCTCTTCCTGCAGTGGCGTGCGACATACGTCACAACACGGATCAGGCTGCTGCCTGGGTTGCTCGTCGAAGTATCCTATCAGGGCGCTGCGACGGCAGGTAGTGCCCGTGGCCCAGTTGATCACCTGCTGCAACTGCCACAGCGCTATTTGTCGCTCGTTTTCCGATGGCTTCTCGTCGATGAAGTGCCGGTGCTTGGCCGCGTCGGCATAACTGTAAAACATGATGCAGTCGCTGGGCTCCCCGTCGCGACCGGCCCGGCCACTTTCCTGATAATATCCTTCGAGGGTCTTCGGCAGGTCGAAATGCACGACGAATCTGACGTCTGGCTTATCGATGCCCATTCCGAAGGCGATGGTCGCGACGATTATCTGTACGTCATCTTTGACGAATGCCTCTTGCCTCTGTCTCCGCTCGTTACTCGCCAGGCCGGCGTGATAGGCCGTCGCGCTGAATCCATCCTTCTGTAGCCTGCTGGCCAGCCGCTCCGTCCCAGCGCGACTCTGACAGTAGATTATCCCCGAGGCTTGGCCTCGGCCCCGCAGGTACGCGGCGAGTTGTTCATAGGCTTCTTGCTTTGGCCTGACCTCATAATACAGGTTGGGGCGATTGAAGCTGCCGCAAAAGGCGACTGCGTTTTGCAGTCCGAGGTGTGTCTTGATGTCGGCCTGAACCCGTCGCGTAGCTGTGGCGGTGAAAGTGCCGAGGATCGCTGATGGGAAAAGTCCCCGCAGCCGCTTGATCTCGCGATACTCAGGTCTAAAATCATGGCCCCATTCTGATATACAGTGGGCCTCATCGATGGCGAAGAAAGCCACGCCCGCCGATGACAGCAGATGTAAAAATCCCGGCAGCAGCAGGCGCTCGGGGGCGACGTAGAGCAGCTTGACTTCGCCACGGGCCACCGCCCCCTGCCGCCGTCCGATTTCGTCGGCGTCGAGTGAGCTGTTGATGTAAGTGGCCGCCACCCCCGCTGCCCTGAGCTTATCCACCTGGTCTTTCATCAGCGCGATCAACGGCGAGACCACGACTGTCAGCCGATCTAACAGTAAGGCGGGCAGTTGATAGCAGAGTGACTTTCCCCCGCCGGTCGGCATCAGGACGAAAACATCCTGCCCGTTCAGAATCGACGCGACGATCTCAGCCTGAAGCGGACGAAAAGACGTGTAACCGAAAGTCGATCTGAGAACTTCCACTACCCTTGCATCTGTAATAAGGCTCGCTGTCATAATGCCTGGATTATATGACCAAGGAGCCGTTTGTGCAAGCTTCCGAAACGCGCCCTAGTGCACGCTAGATTGGGGAAATTCGTCGAGAGGTCTGTCAGTGCAGCATCCGTTTATCCGTTTCAAATCCGTTGACGCCGAAGCCCCTCTTACTTCCGCAATCATCTATAGATTATCTATTATCTATTGCGCCCTCCAGAACCTATGCTATACCATTACTCCGCAAGATTTGCGTGGCCCGCGCGAATGTTCAGGACTAATGCCGTTTTGATTGGCCCAGCGGCCGTGCAATGAGATGTGTCGGAGGTCAGGCCGGAACACAGGGTCGGGGGCGTTCGGTTGATGGGCAGGCATTGGGATTGGGGACCTCACGTTCGAGACTGACGTCGGCGGAGAAGTACGATGCCTGGTGGTTTATCTGATAATGTGAATAATGTGAATGGCGTAAGATGAGGCTGCTGATCGTCATCGCCGATGGCATGGCCGACTGGCGCTACCACGAGCTGGGAGGTCGCTCGCCGGTCGAATCTGCTCACACTCCTGGCATAGATGAAATCGTGCGGCGCGGACAGGTTGGGCTGGCGCAGACGATGTATGATGGCTTGCCCCTCGGCACCCTGGTAGGAATTCTCGGCGTGCTTGGCTATCGCCCGTCGGATCACTTCCCGTTGGAGCGATCGATATTCGAGGCCCGCGCGCTCGGCGTGCCCCTCATGCCGTCCGACATCGTCTTCCGCTGCAACATCGTGCAGGTAAGCGACGATGACTGTCTGGTGGATTTCACCGCCGGTCAGATCGATGATGCGGCGGCAAGGCGTTATCTAGGTGCGCTGCAACTGCCAGCAGGTTTAGAGCTTATTCACGACCTGAGCTATCGCGGCGTGCTGATTCATCGGGACTGCCGGCTAGACGAGCGCGAACTGCTGCTGCATGAGCCACACGAGTACGTTGGCAGCCGGATCGAGGAGATCTTGCCGCGCTACCAGGGCAGGGTTTGCGAATCCTTAGTCGATGTCATTCTGCGCTCGCGCCGCGACGGGCTGATGCTCTGGCCCTGGGGAGCGAGCCGGATGAATGAGCTTCCGTCGGTGCCGTACCGCCTGGTCGCGGTCTCCGCGCTGAGCTTCCTGTGCGGGCTGGTGGATTCCATCGGGGGCAAGGGCATCATCCCCCCCGGCGCAACCTCATACCGTGGCTCCGATCTCTCGGCCAAACTTGCCGCGGCAAAGGCCCATTTGCTCGAAACCGACGTATGCCTGATTCATTGTAATGCCCCAGACGAGGAGGCGCACGTTAGGAACTTGCGGGGCAAGGTGCAGGCTATTGAGGAAATCGACCGTCTTGTAGTCGCTCCCTTCCTGCGCTACCTCGACCGTCTTGACGAGCCGTGGCGCCTCTGGTTCCTCCCGGATCACTACACGGTGTGCAGCACAGGCAAGCATATGCCCGGACTCGTGCCCTATGCCCTCTGCGGCCAGGGAATCGTCCCCGATCACCGCCTCCGTGCCTATTCCGAAGCGGCGATAGCTGCGGCATCAAGCTCGAAAACTGCGCGGGAGAGTCACCAGTTCGTTCGTTGTCTACTGCGCGGGTAAAGGTGTGCGTCCCAGAGCTTCCATCAGCACAGAGCTACAAGCTCGGTGACAGCACCAGCAATGGAGACGATCTTCTCCTCTTCACAAACGTCTGGGCGCGTGGAACGGCGGCTACCGCAAATTTCCCCAAAATTTGGTGTGTTGTCGCGCCGACTCGAGCTGTCGCGGCCACTGAACCCTCACAGGAGAAAGTAACCTCTTTCTAACCTCCTTCTGACCATTGTATTAACCTTCCTGCTGTAACGTATGGTGTAGGGAATCGGTCCGGGAAAGCAGGTTATAGCGTTTTGCGAAAAGATTGAGTTGTTCTCCAGGCTGGGTAGGCGTCCTTCAGCAGAAGGAGCAGTCGCCCTCAGCAGAGAACCGAGTGGTCAATATTAACGCAAACCGCTGTAGTTGCCGGGCCAAGGATTGGGATTTCCAACGTGCTGTGGTCCGCCAGACCAGCGGGCAGTCCTCATTTCGATTTTCTCTCGCAGGGATTTGGGGGTCGAAGTCGATGTGCAGTTCCAAGATGACCGCATACGGTAGATCGTTGTTTGAAACCGGCGATTACGTGCAATACTTTCGTCCCGAAGAGAGCGGCGGGCCATTCACCGCGCTGTATCGCCAGAAACGGAACGATATTCTATCGTTAGTCCAGGGGAATGATCTGGACATACTGGACGTTGGCGGAGGACCAGGCCGAATGGCTGCCCCACTGGCGGAACGTAACCGTGTTGTTCTTTGCGACATATCCGTAGATATGCTGAAGAATGCCTCAAACGACGGCGCCGTGGACTTCAGCCGCGTGGTCGCCGATGCCCATAACCTGCCGCTCGGCGACGCTCAGTTTGATTACGTACTGGCCATCGATCTGCTGGTTCATCTGCAAGACCCGCGGCGCGCCATAGCCGAGTTTACCCGGCTCCTGCGTCCTCACGGTAAGTTGATCGTCGACTCGACTAATAGCAACCCTCTTTGGACCCTCTTTTATCCCTGGTATGTGGGCAAGAATCCAGCGCGATGGACGAAGGTTCTGCTCGGCGGCGGCGTCCTTCCTGAGTGGCAGAAGATTGTGCGGCACTACCGGCAGGCTGAGTTTCGACGAATGCTGACGACTGCTGGCTTCGTGATCCTGCGGCAATTCACCTACGGGCCTGCCATTTGCCCAAAATGGACCATGGCTCTGGCGATGAAAGTGAACGCTGACTAGCGGCTAAGTCCGGAATGCGGGAGGCAATGGGTGTTGTGAAAGTACTATTAATTGATCCGCCAGGAGCGAACAAGGGGCTAAACGCAGGACTAGCATATCTTGCGGGTGCTCTGACCGCAACCGGTCGCGGCGAAGTTTTTGTGCTCGATCTCAACAATTTGGCCCCAGGCCAGTTGGGCGATCCGAACCCACCTGTCCCAGCCGACGCCTGGCTATGGGAGTTGAGCCAGGCGATCGATCAGTTCGAGCCCGAGCTTGTCGGCATCTCGGTGAAAACCTTCACGTCTAAATTTGCGGCCGAGATAGTCTCCGCTGTAAAGAATAACTGGCCTTACCTCCCTGTGGTCGTCGGCGGCCCTCACGTGACCCTCGACGGCGCGCGATATGTGGAGGAAACCGGCGCGCACATCGGCGTCATCGGCGAAGCCGATGTGACCTTACCTGAGATCTGCCAGGCCCTGGAGCAAGAAAGTTCGCTGGAGGATATCCAGGGCATCGTCTACCTGGAAGATGGTATGGTGATCGCCAACCCGCCGCGTCCCAATTTACGCGACCTGGACGCTCTGCCTTTTCCGAATTACGATGTGTTTAGCTCGGTGCGCCGCAACCCGTCTCTGTTGCGGGAATATCCCCTGCTCACGAGCCGAGGCTGCCCGTTCAACTGTTCCTATTGCTCCATGCCCTTATTGATGGGCAGACGTTGGCGTCCCAGATCGGTGGATGACGTGATCGAGGAGTTGTGGTGGGCTGTGGAACAGCATAACTCCACCGCCTTCACCATCATCGACGACAATTTCACCCTGGATACCAAACGAGCCGAGGCCATATGCGACGCCCTGATCGAGAATGGCCTGAGCATGCCGTGGAGCAGCCAGAATGGGCTGCGGGCCGACCGCCTCACACCAGAGTTGATCGCCAAGATGCGCCGGTCAGGCTGCTACCACGTGTGGGTGGGAATCGAAACTGCCGATGAGCAGGTGTTTCAGTCCATCGAAAAAGGCGAGAAGCTCGAACAGGTGAAGGCAGGAGTACGAGCGCTCCTCTCCGCCGGGATCGAAGTCGGTGGCTTCTTCATTATTGGCCTCCCCGGCAGCACGCGCGAATCCGATCTGAAGTCCTTCTACCTCGCCCAGGAGTTGGGGATAACTGCCTGGTGGTTCAATTTCGTGCCCTATCGTTTCACTAGAGCCGGGGAGTGGGTCCAACAAAACGCCACTCTTCTGCGGGCAACCGAAGGAGTGTCACAATACGGCCAGGCCAAGATCGAGCCGGTTTTCGAGACGCCTACCTACACACGCGAGGAACGCATAGCTACGTTTGAAGAAGTCCACGTCCGTATGGGCTATTTCGACCGTCTGGTCGACCCCGGGGCACCCTGGATGGCCAGGGCGACACGTTTGATCACGACGGTTCCCCGACACGGATTAGGGCCCTCGCTATCGCTGGCGCGCTACTTCGCCATGGCCGTGCGTGAGCGATTCTCTCGCACGATCAGATCGATCTACCGATCGTCGGACAGCGCGGAAACGGCCACGACCCCGAAAGCAGCGTTGCAAAGCTTGGCGCCAAGTCCGATTCGTCCTTTTGAGGAGGACAAATGCGCTTCGTCAAGGACCAGGTGACCGTTAACGAACGAAACAATCCGATCACCCCGGTCGTGGATGTGTACGAGATACCATTGGCCCACCTGGAAATCGAAGGGAGAGCCGTCTCCGATCTGCCGCCAGGAGCCTTTCTCGCACTCCCACAACTCCACCGACCGCTTGGACAGGCAAAGGTGGATCGCAAGTTGGTTGGTCTCGTTACGATACCGACAATAAAGGATCACACCACCTTCGGGGGGCCGCTGGCTTGGGGTGAGGAACACTACCTGGACCGATATCTGGTAGTTGCTCCACCTCTTCGAACCAGTGATCAGCGTGCTCTCCGCGGCGTCGACAGATTCTATTCCGTCGGCGGCAAGGTAGGGACCTTCTGGGCCGAGATCGATGCGCCATTTACCGGACACAACTTTCCATCTGTGACGCCGTGGCGGAAGGACTCCCCGCGTCGTCAGTCCGTTGGCAAAATCGTCGTAAAACAGATAAGCGCTCACGTAGACACCCGTCCAGGGTTATATGATGGCTGCTGAAGAGAGATTCCTTAATGAGATTATACCATGGCTGAGCTAAACAATCAGATAGACGCCACGGTGGGGCAAAAGGCAATCAGAGGAACTGTTTGGATGTTGTGTTCGTTCGGGTTAGCAAAAGCGATCGGAATCGTGTCCAACATTGTTCTCGCTCGATTGCTATTTCCCGACGACTTCGGTGTGTTCGTCATCGCCGGAGCAGTGTTTGGGGTTATGAGCGCGCTGGGAGATCTCGGAACGGCCGCTGCTGTGGTCTACGAGCAGAAAGCTGATGTGGCACATACGAACAGCGCGTTCTGGATAGGCACGTTTTCCGGCGTGCTGCAATCGGCTGTGGTGATTGTGGCTGCCCCTTGGATCGCCGAGCTATACGGCAATGCGTTGCTGCGCGACATACTGATCGTTTTGAGTGTGGTTTTCGTTGTCAAGGCGGTTGGCGAAACCCATCATATGCTGCTCTCACGGGATCTGAGATTCAAGGCTAAGGCTGTGCTGGAGTTGGTGCCGGGACTGTTCTCGGCCGTCGTTTCGGTGATTGGCGCTTTATTGGGGTTCGGTGTGTGGAGCCTGGTGTTCGGAATGGTTGTCGGGGCAACATTTCCCAGTGTGTTAGCGTGGCGCCTGGTCCCCTGGCGACCGACGCTGGCCCTGGACCTGGCCCAGGTTCGCGCGGTCCTTTGCTATGGCAAATCGCTCATGGGACTTAGCTTGCTGATTGTTCTCACTGAGAACATCGACTATATGATCGTGGGACGCTTGCTCGGCACAGCCTCCCTGGGACTGTATTCGCAAGGATTTCGCCTCGCGAGCTATCCGGAAACAACAGTTGTTTGGGCTGTGCAGAAGGTCGCCTTCCCCACCTTCTCAAGGCTACGTGACGACCAGGAGGCCCTGCACGTGGCGTTCCTGAAGATCATTCAGTACTTGGCGCTGGTGAGCTTCCCGTTGCTCACCGTCCTCATGATCCTTGCTCCGCAGCTTGTGCTCACTTTGTACGGCCCTAAGTGGGAAGGCACGATCCTGCCTTTGCAGATTCTTTGTTTTCTCGGAATGTCTCACTCCGTTACTGCTGTGAGCAAAGACATGCTCATGGCGGTGGGCCGTCCTGATCTAGCTTTCAAGTGCAATCTCGTCGCGCTTCCAGCCACGACGATTGGGGTGGCTATTGGCACCCAGTTTGGGATCGTGGGCGTCGCGGTGGCCATGACGTCGCTGCTTTCCATCGGCTCGTGGGCCATACTTATTCTGACCAATCGAGAGATCGATCTGTCTTTCTGGAGAGTTCTCGATGCGCTCCGACCAGCGGTCTTCAGCTCCCTTTTGCTCTTTTCGGGGCTGCTGCTCTTCCAGATGATTGCGCCTGCTGCGCCGTCGACGGATGGCGCTTGGAACCTCGTCAATTCGATCCTGCTCGCCGCCATCCTGTACTTGCTCAGCCTGCTCCTATTTGGACGGAAAACCCTGTGGGAGGCGCGTGAGATTGCTTTGTCGTTCAGGAGGAACCACGACGATGGGGCCTACACCGGCGCCGCTGGTTAATCGTATGGACCACCAGATGCCTTCGGTTTCAGTCGTGATCTGCACGAAGGATCGGTCGGCTGCGTTGGCCAGGTGCATCGCATCCGTGCTCGATCTTGCCTATGACGAATGCGAGGTTGTGATTGTGGACAACTCAGCCGTCCCTCGTGCAAATCCAGCAGAGCCTTCGAACGATCGGGTTCGTTACGTGTGGGAGAGCCGGCCCGGCTCCGGATTCGCACGGGCGGCCGGCGTCCGCAGTGCGCGGGGCGAGATCATCGCTATGACCGACGACGACTGTGTGGTCGAGCCGAGTTGGCTGCGACGACTTGTCGACGGTTTTCGCGACCCCGAAGTGATGTGCTGCACGGGTCATGTGGCCGCTCTCGAGCTTATCACTCCATCGCAGCTAGTGCTCGAGGCCTATTGCAGTTACAGCAAGGGGCAGGCTCCAAAGTGCTTCGGCGGGACTGCCGATGCGCGAGCCTATCTCAGCCCCCAGGAGGTTGGCACGGGAGCAAACATGTCCTTTCGCCGCGACGTTTTCGGTCTGATAGGCTCGTTCGATGGTGCCCTCGGAGCGGGGACTCCCGCGGCCGGCGGCGAAGAATTGGATATGTTCTCGCGAATCTTGCGCGCCGGCGGCAAGGTGATGTACGAGCCCACCGCCGTGGTCCGACACGCGCACCCGCGAGAGTATGCCCAGTTGAGGCGCACCTTCTTCAAGTATGGGGTTGGCTACAACGCGTTTATGACCAAGCTGTTCCTGACAGTCAGTAAACCGCAGGTTCTAAGGGCTGCTACTGGTCGTAATCTTTTTTGGGCCAGTTGGGCCAGGCACAGCCTGAAATGCCGCTTGCGCGGCTTGCCGCATATGCCGCTCGACCTGCAAACCGCCTATCTCCTGGGAAGTCTATTCGGGCCGATATGCTACTTCAGGTCTCTGAGGAGAGCGAAGAGCCTGCTTGTCGCTGAACCCAGTGTTGCCGAAAACGTAGGCTTCGCTGGCGAAACCTGGGGGTGATGATATGGGAACCCGAAACCAAACACTGCTCGCGGAAAGCCCTACCTTTGAGCACGTGGACCAGCGGCCAACCAGGTCGCACGCCATCGGCGTACATAGGAGAATCAGAAGAAGCGCCGGCCAGGTGCGCGGCAATCTTCGCGGTGCCTTTCTCGAATTGTATTCGCACATCTCCAGCAGCCTCCCCGATGGTTATGCGCTGCCGCCCCTGCAGGTTATTCTCGAGCTGACCCATCGCTGCAACCTTTTCTGCGGCATGTGCTATGTTTACCGGGAGATAGATCAGAAGAATGTTGGCTGGAACAGACGCGAGCTTAGCGAAGACGAGATCGTGCATATCGTCGACGGATTCCCTCCAGGCACGCGTTTCACCTTCACCGGCGGCGAGCCCTTCGTACGCAAGGAAATCATGAGCATCCTCAAGCGGACGCGCGCCTCTCACCGCTGTGGCATAGGCACTAACGGAGCCCTATTAAGCGATACTCGTTGTAGAGAGCTTGTAGACCTCGGAATCGATTTCTTGCAGGTCTCGTTAGACGGCCCCGAGGAAGTACACGATGTCGTGAGGGGCATTCACGGAACCTTCACGAAAACCGTCGAGGCGATACGCCAGATACAGGAGCTGAAGAGAGTTCGCCGATCACGACGTCCCTGGCTATATGCTAACTGCACGATCACGGCGCTGAATGTCCATGCCCTCGATCGCGTCGTTGATCTAGCCGACCAACTGGGTGTCGAGCACGTGACTTTTCAGGTTTGCTCCAGCTCCACAAACAAGTCGGGGGTGCAGGTTGACGAAGATCTTGACGGGAAGATCGGCGCCAGACTTAAGGCGCAATCGCTGGACGTTGCCGAATTGCGGCGGCAGCTAAGCCGGATTGTGCAACGCAAAGATCGCAATTCTCCAAGAATATGGTTTCAGGGGAAGATGAGCCCGTCAGAGGTTCTAGGCTACTACCAGGGCCAATTCGACTTGAGCAGGGAAAGATGTATTTTCCCCTGGGTGAATGCGTTCGTCTCCCCGTACGGCGAGATGTTCCCGTGCTACGGCTATTCCGTCGGGGACGCGAAGGGAGGGGACCCGTTGAAGACGTGGAACGGCAAGCGATTTCGGGAGTTCAGAATGAAGCTGCGGCAGGCCCACATCTTTCCAGGTTGCCTTGGATGCCCCCACATGCGACGGCACGGAGGTTGGTGAGAAATGAAAGCTATGGCGGTTGCCGACCCCAATGAAAAGAATAACCGACGATGGCGCCTGGCGCTGGTCGCACCACAAGAGTTCTCACTGCCACCGCGCGAGGGCTTCGCTACCGCCGTCGAGTTCTTGATCCAGGAATTGAGCGAGGTCCTTGCGCTGCGGCACGATACGACGATCTATTCCTTGGCCGAGCCATCATTATCGGACAGCAACGTCGGCGGCATCTCTTACCGGTACACTCCCATCACGCGCCTCGATACCCTGGCTCTGCCGCTTCTCTATCGAGTCGGCCGTCGCGCATTGCGGCGCGACCTCAACTACTGGCAGTCGGTCGGCTATTTCGGGCCATACGCTGCGCGCGTGGCCCTGAAGATTCGCCGCGCGGGGTTCGATGTCGTGCACCTGTTTAATATTCTGCAGTTTGCGCCATGGATACGATGGCTTGCGCCTCGAAGCAAGATAATCTTTCACATCACCTGGCACGGTCTTTCAAAAGATGACGGCTACTTCGGCTACAGCACGCTGCAAACCGAGCTGGCGGAGCGGTGCCTGAAAGACGTGGATGCGGTGATTGCTTGCAGCGATTATCTGCTCGATGGCATCCGCGGGCGCTTCCCAGACCACGCCCACAAGCTCCACCGCGTCTACAACGGAGCGAAACCGGTTGGTCCTCTGGATGACAGTGCCATCGAGAAACCCAGTCAGGATTTGACGGTGATCTTCGGTGGGAGGATTGTCCCGGAAAAGGGTCTTCATACCCTGCTGAAGGCGATGCGCCTGGTCATTGACCGCGTGCCTCGAGCCCGCCTTCACGTTGTGGGAATCAGTTGGCGACCGGGCAGCGATTTCTCGGAGTACCGGCGCGAGCTGGATCGCTTGATGGAGGGCCTCGAGCAGCACATCGACTTCCTCGGGTGGAAATCCCGCGTCGAGTTTCCGCGCGTCCTGGCCAACGCCGACGTTTACGCGTTCCCAAGCATCTGGGAGGAGCCGTTCTCTATGTCTCTGCTGGAGGCGATGTCCGCGGGGCTGCCTGTTGTCGCGACAGCCACCGGTGGAACGCCGGAGTTGATCCGTGATGGGGTGAACGGCTTTCTCGTTCCTCCGGAAGATCACGTGGCCCTTGCCGAGCGTATATCGATGCTTTTGACTGGCCCGGACCTGCGACGAGAGATGGGTGGCCGCGGCCAGCGGTTAGTAAGAGAGCGCTTTTGCTGGGAACGCGTAGTTGATGAGTTGGATGCAGTTTACGGTCAAGTTCTTGAGCCCAGGTTTGGCGCCGCTGCTGAGCAGCCGCTGGCCGTTCGGCGAGGAGGTGTTTGACGTGCGCTGCCTTGTGACAGGAGGCGAAGGCTTCGTCGGATCACACGTGGTCGATAGTCTTGTTCTGCACGGCCACGAGGTGAGAGTTCTCGCCCGTTCTTGCAACGAATTCCGCCGGCCATTGTCCTGTGTCGACTACATTTGGGCCAGCCTTTCCAACCGGTCCGCGGTATCCAGCGCGTTGAGCGGAATCGATGTCGTGCTACACCTGGCCTGGAGCACGCTCCCTAAGACTTCTAACGACGATCCAGCGTTGGATATCGCGGACAATGTGATCGGAACCGTGAATCTGTTGGAGGACTGCGTGCGGGCTGGCGTGAGGAAAGTGGTCTTTGCCTCATCTGGAGGGACCGTTTATGGGGTTCCGCGAGTGCTCCCGATTCACGAATGGCATCCAACGGAGCCCATAAGTTCCTATGGGATTTCTAAGCTCGCCGTCGAGAAGTATCTTAGCCTCTTCCATCATCTCTTCGGTTTGCAATGGGTCAGCTTGCGCTGTTCGAATCCCTACGGAGAGCGGCAAAGCCCATCCCGGCTGCAAGGTGCGATTACCACGTTCCTCCACAAAGTGGCAATCGGGGAATGCATCGATATTTGGGGCGATGGAAACGTGGTTCGCGATTACGTGTACGTTGGCGATGTGGCAGAAGCTTTCGTGCGCGCCGCGTCGAGCCCGCTCGAATCGACCGTGCTCAACGTCGGCAGCGGCCAGGGTCAAAGCCTCAACGACATCGTCGAGTTCGTCAGGCTGATCGCCGGGCGAGAGGTGAACGTGAGGCGCTCCGAGGCGCGTGCGGTTGACGTTCGGCAGAACGTTCTTGACATAAACAGGGCTCGCGAATTGTTGGATTGGTCGCCGACGACCGGCCTGGCTGATGGAATGCGGATAACCTGGTCTTGGATAAATAGCTTTGACTTTGGCAGAAAGGGCTCAGGAAAGCAAGCTCGTGAAAAAGATGCTGCTGCTTTATTTGTCCCCATACGCAAATCGGCATAAGAACGCGGTTGCGGCCACTTTGTCCTGGCTGGCTGCCGATCGCGGAGCGGCCTTCGACGTCTACTACGACGCCTACCGGCTGGGCGTCCATTTCGGCGGCGGAGACCCTGATGTCCTGCCGTTTGGCCATTTGACGGGCGGTCTCGTCGCCGGCGGCCGACATCTGGAAGAATTCTATCTTCTCGCTCATAAATTCGATATCCGCATCGTCGCGCAGGGGGACACTCTGCTCTGCTCGGCTGCCAGGAACATAGGGGTGCCTTTCATCGCCGAGACCGAAAACGTAGCGCAGCTCTATCGCGATGTCTTTGCCTTCTTTGACGCTCCCCCGCCAACCGAAGTCGTCGTGGTGGACTCAAGCCCAGAGGAGACGCTCCTCGGGCTCGACGCCTACCTCTTTCCCGAGATTTACTTCCGCCGCGCCCTTGGGGTTGATGCATCGCTCCCCCTGGAAGAGCTGCGTCCCCTATTCTCTGAAGGAACACGGCTATATATGGCCGCCGTCGGTCAGGATAAAGCCGAGGCGTTATCGGAAGTTGGCTGTCCAGTCGAAGCGGTGGAGACCATTTCGCCGGAAGACACCTTCTGCTCCATCACGACGAGGATTGCGCGAAGATGGTACGACCGCGGTGCAGGGTGGCTGCTGGGTGACCCGGTCTTGGTTTCGTACTGGTTGCCCAGGGCTTGCGAGGAGAAGCTGCTGCCGATTTACGGGAAGCCGCAGACGGACATCATCGCCTCACTTTCCGATGAGCTAAAGGCTAAAGGAAGGGTGGTCCACGGGCGCCAGTTCGACGACCGAGATTTCTTCGAGCTGTCGCGGCGCGAGCAATGCTTACAGGTGGTCGACCCAAGCCGACCGCCGTTTTCCTCGATCAAGCATCTGGATTACCAATGGAAGAGGGAGGCACCGGGCTTCTTCGCCGATGAGCCATCAGATGAGATGCTCGAGGCGTTTGCCGAGAGCAACAAAGTGCTGATTTCGATCGTATTCTGGTCAGGAATGATCCGCGAGCTGGAGAACCTCTACAACCTCGTCGATCTCGCGACCTTGACGAAACTGCGTGCCGGATTGGTTCTCACCGCGCAAAGCTTCGAGTATATGCGCCACTCGCCCATGGAGCTGCTGACGGTTCCGTTGGACCACGGCGGATGCCATCCGTGCCTGGAGCCGCTGCTGGGCAGTTGTGGGATCGGCGTGGCCATCGAGTCCTTGATGTCCCCCGAGCGGCTGGCAGAAGACCTCAGGCTGGCGCTGGGGCGCATGCGTGGTCTGCTAGGTAGGGAGGACTTGCTGCCCCGTGGCTGGTGGGGGACGATGGATGTGCCGATGTTCGAGTTGGCGTGGCATCGCCGTCCCTTGCCGGTTAAGGTCCGGTCGAATGCCCCTTTCGTTCGTGTAATGTACCAGGCGAGCGCCTACCAGCGGACCGCCACAGCAGCGGTGGCCGCTCGCAAGCCAAACGGACATACGCTGAAGCAGAAGCTAGGAAGAAGCATCCGTGGAACGAAGCTCGCGTCGTTCTTTGAAGAATACCGTCCGTATGATTTCTATCGCCCCGGGCGCATCCAAGAAAATGTGGTGCACGCTGTGAAGAGCGCCGGTCTTGAGTATATGTTCACCAAATCAGGCTTCGGATCGGCTCACGTGCAATACCTCGACGAACGGTTCGTCGCTCTGAATTACAACGCGGGACGCTGGGATGGCTGGACGCCTTTCCTGACGATCAACGATGTTTCTGATCTTAAATCGGCCGAGGGGATCGCTTTGCGCTCCGCGACCCCTGGCTGGATAGTCGGTACGGTGGACTCGTGCCTGTGGACTTTCGGTGGTTCTCTGTGGGAGAGAAGCAATCGACTCCTGGATATCGCCAGGTTCGTGGCCACCGGTGGAGATTCGTCTAAGCTGGTGAACGTCACGCCTCACACGCTCGCCAGGTATGCCCGCCTTATCGAGGAACGGCGGAGCAACTCTCGACGGGGGAAATAACCGGTGGCGAAGGCATCTGTTATCGTTAGAGCCAAGAACGAAGAGGCCCTGATTGGCAGGGCGCTGGAGATGATCGCGGCACAGACCTTTCGTGACGTAGAGATCATGGTCGTGGATTCTGGTTCAACCGACCGGACATTGGAGATTGCTCGGCAGTATGCCGATATAGTTGTGGAGATTCCCGCGGAAGACTTTACTTTCGGCTATGCCTCGAACGTGGGTTGTCGTCACGCGTCTGGCCAGTACGCGGTGCTTATCAGTGCCCACGCCGTTCCAATCGACGAGAACTGGCTAGATCATCTGCTGAAGCCTTTCTGCGACGACGACGTTGCGGGAACCTGGGGTTCCGAGCAAGGATGGTCGGATTCACCTGAGACCCTCCCCGAATCCCTGTCCAAAAGGATTTGTCTCACCCAAGTTAACTTCGGGCCGCGAAACGGGGTGTGGGGTTTCAATGCTGCGAATGCGGCCATCCGTCTGGACCGCTGGCGAGAGGTGCCATTCGACGAGCGGCTGTCCGCGAGCGAGGATAAGCTTTGGGCGTGGAGCCAGGTCAAGAATGGCCACCGGCTGGTTTATGTGCCTGAAGCGGCGGCATATCACATCCATCGTTTGTCGCCACGGCAGGTCTACCGCCGCGCGTGGGGGGAGCATCGGGCGACGGCGGAGTTCATGCCCGAGCTAGAGTTCGGCCTGATGGATGTTGCCAGGGGCATCCTTAGACGGCCTCGACGCGGGCTATGGCAGGATGCCAGGGTGGAGACCAGACAGCCGAAGGGATCGATACGATACGCCGGCTATCTATGGTACCGCCTGATGTGCAGGGTGATGTATCATTGGGGCCTTTATCGAGGGCTGAGGGCGGGTCGGAATGAACACGCGCGCCGTGCCGCGGAGCGAGTTGAGGGGTCGATATGAGAATACTCCTGATTACACCCGAGTTCCCTTTGCCGCTTCTGAACGGCACGCGTTTGCGCAACTTCCATCTATTCAAGCGCCTCGCACAGCGGCACGACGTCTCTCTGCTCTCGTTCGCCTCGTCGGAAGAGATGTCGCTTCTGCCTTCGCTGCGGGAGTTCTTCGCCGAGGTCCACGTCGTGCCGAGAATCCACCGACGGTCGATTCGTGACTACGCCTGGGGTGCCTTTTCGAGGGTACCGTTCTTCATCAAAAGGATGCATAGCGCTGAGATGGCTGACGAGGTGGGAAGATTGGTTTCGTCGGGCAAGTACGACGTCGCGCACGTGAGCGATCTCCGGATGGCTCACTACCTGGTTCCACACAGCGATCAGGCTAAGGTGATCGACGCCTGTGATTGTTTGTCACTCCTCTACCGCCGAGCCTTCTTCGCTACTTCCAAGCTGCTCGACAAGGCCAACTACCTTCAGTTGTGGATAAAGACCAGGGCGTATGAAGCCTCCGTCTACCCAGAATTCGATCGCTGCATCACGGTCTCTGAGACCGACGCGGAGGAGCTACGTTCGTCGTCGCCGACGTTGCGGCTAAGGGTTGTCCCCAACGGGGTGGATACCGAGCACTTCTGTCCCGCTCCGACCGAGCAAGCCTCAGAAAGCGACTTCGTCTTCGTTGGCACGATGAGCTACGCGCCGAACGCGGATGCCGCTAGGTTCTTCGCTTTGCAGGTGCTCCCCTTGATTGGCGAACGAGTTCCTTCCCCTTCATTCGAGATTGTAGGGAGGAGCCCTGCTCGCGAAGTTCTCGATTTACAGGTGGCCGGCAATGTGCGTGTGGTGCGAGACGTAGATGACGTTCGTCCTCACGTTTGGCGCTCCACCGTGTTCGTCTGTCCCCTGCGGTTTGGTGCCGGGGTGAAGAACAAGCTGCTGGAAGCGATGGCGATGCGCAAGCCGATCGTGGCGACCTCCCTGGCCTGTGAAGGGCTAATGATCAGTCCGGGCCAGGACGTCTTCGTCGCCGACCACGAGAGTGATTTCGCGAGGAAGTGTGTGCAGCTTGTCGAGGACAAAGGAGCACGAACCCGGTTAGGGACGATGGCAAGGCTCTTGGCTGAGCAAGAATACTCTTGGTGGAAGGGGGTCGACGTGCTGGAGGATGTACTGGCCGAGGTGGTCGAAAGCTCCGTGCGGGCGCAAACGCGGCGCGACCCGCGAGAAGTGTTTCGGTGGGTCGCGGATGGGCTTGAACGATGATAGGGCTAGATTTCGCGAGCCCATTGGGTCGAGCTTTCGGCGGTGTGGCCGGAGATCTCGATCAGGATAGAAAGCTGATCCTTGCGGCGGTGATCGTCGCCATCGCCTCCGGCGCTGGCTCGGCACTTCTACCGCCGCTGGTCGCCGTTGCGCTGGTTGCCGTAGTCTGCTTTTCTTTCGTTTTCCTCGTCAACACGCGGCTGGCGGTGCTGGCTTTGCTAGCCATACGCGCTTCGGCGGACGTGTTCCAGGATAAGAGCTTATTCTCGGTGGGGGGCGAGTTCGAGGTTAACGTGGCCGCGATGTTCGGTTTTGGGATAGTGCTACTGGGCTCTTACTATATTATTGTTAACAAGGTGAGCCTGCTCGGCAATCCGATCTCCATCGCCTATGCTGTGTTCCTCATCGTCGGGCTTGTGGGGCTACCATTCTCTACCTACCCCGCCAGCGTGCTGGCGGATTGGCTGCGCGCGGCTAGCATATTCGTGATGTTTAACTTGATCCTGCATTTGTTTCCGACGAGAGCGGATGTGTCCCACGTTATCCTGACCATCGGTATTTCGAGTATCTTGCCGCTCTTGATGGGATCGTACCAGTTTGCAACAGGCCAGGGGGTACTTGCTGAAGGTTTCGAGCGCGTGTATGGGACTTTCGTCGTTCCTCCGATCTTCGCGTTTTACCTCGTCCTATTGCTGCCGCTCTTGCTTGTGTTGTCTGCCAACGCTCGCACCCGATTCTGGCGAGTTGCGCTCGGCCTATGGCTGCTGGTTGCGATCGTAAACCTGGTCGCGACCTACACGCGGGGTGCGTGGATTGGAGCCGGGTTGGCGTTGACAATTCTTGCGGTCTTGCGCTTCCGTAAGCTGCTACTGGCGCTGCCAATCGCGGCTCTCGTTATCGCCATTGCGCTTCCGCAGGTAGCCGATCGGCTCTCGGATCTAGGTAGAGACAGGGCTGATGTGAGCTACAAGGAAGCCAATACTTGGGTGTGGAGGATGAAGTACTGGAGAGATAGCGTGCTGACACTAGAGAGCCAGAACGTGCTGGTCGGCACCGGCCTCGGGACCATATCGAAAGTATTGTACGTGCCGGCCCACAACGACTACTTGCGGCTGTTTGTCGAAACGGGCAGCCTTGGCCTGCTCTCCTACCTGGCTGCCCTTCTCGCCCTTGGGACGGTGGCCCTAAATGGTTGGCGCCGGGTGTTGAGCCATCGCTATCGAGATATCGTTCTGGCGTTCCTTACCGTCTTCTTGGCTTTCGTGGCCATGAGCTTCGCAGATAACATCGTTCTTAATTCGGTGCTGCAATGGTACTTCTGGTCGCTCGCTGCCGTGATGCTTGTTATTGTGAGGGAGGATTCCCTGTACGAACGAGGAGGTTGAAGTTGCAATATCCTTTTGATGCGGTTGTAGCCGTGAACTATCGCTGTAACGCCCGCTGTCTGATGTGCAACATTTGGGAAGTTCAGTCCGGCGAGCAGCTCTCGCCTTCGGAGTTTGCCAAGCTACCCTCGACCCTGCGTACGATCAACGTCAGCGGTGGTGAGCCGTTTCTCAGAGATGACCTGCCAGACGTGATACAGGCGATCAAAGCGGCCTCTCCGAATGCCAAGATCACCATCTCCACCAATGGCCTCCTCACCGAGAAGATAGTTCGAACGATGAGGGATGTCTTCGCCACAGATCGGACGATCGCGCTTGGCATTTCCATCGACGGTATTGACCAGAAGCACGACGAGGTCAGGGGTGTCCGCGGGGCCTACCGAATGGCCACCGAAACGCTGAAGCGGGTCAGGGCGCTCGGCGTAAACGATCTGCGAATCGCCTTCACCGCATCCCCGGCGAATATCGACCACTTCTACCGTGTCTACAATCTTGCCAGGGAGTTGAAAGTGCAGTTCACGTGCGCGGTAGCGCACAGCTCGTCACACTACTTTCACTCCAAGTCCGACTTGTCGCCCGATGGCAAGATCCTGGAGCGTCAGATTGGGAGGATCGTCAACGCTGAGCTGCAGACGCTTTCTCCCAAGCGCTGGGCGAGAGCCTATTTCGCCTCAGGGCTTGCCAGATATACGGCGGGGGGGGGCAGGCCCTTGCCCTGCCTCGGCGGCAGTGCCTTCTTTTTCTTGAATCCCAGGGGAGACATCTATCCCTGTAACGTTCTCGACGTGACGATGGGCAATCTCCGTGAAGCGCCTTCGTTCGATGACTTGTGGTTGTCTGATGACGCTGATGCCGCAAGGGGTGCGGTGGCTGCGTGCAGAAAGGGCTGCTGGATGATCTGCACGGCCCGCGCCGCTATGCTGCAAAGCAAGAGGAAAGTCGCTGTTTGGGCGATAAGAAGCAAGGTCAAGGCGCATATGGGCCTTGCCGTTCTCGATGAGCTGTGAGCTTGAGGCATACTATGAAGATTGCGATGATTGGGGCGCGGGGCATAGCCAACCGGTACGGGGGCATTGAGACCCACCTCGAGGAGCTTTGCCCGCGTCTGGTTCAGATGGGACACGAGGTGACGGTGTTCACCAGGTCCTACTTCACAAAAGCCAGAGAGTATCGTGGTGTAAACCTGACCCACGTTCCCACGATCAAGACCAAGCACCTGGATACACTGGCGCATTCCTTCCTTTCGACGATGTTAGCGCTGCGGGCAGATGTTGATGTGGTGCATTTCCACGCCTTGGGACCTTCATTGTTCACCCCTCTGGCACGGATGGCTGGTAAGAAGACGGTCGTCACAGTACACGGCCTCGATTGGCAGCGTGACAAGTGGGGGAAAGCCGCCTCGTGGTTTCTAAAACAGGGAGAATATGCGTCCGCCAAATTCCCCACCGCGACGATTGTCGTTTCAAAATCTCTCCAGCAATACTATCGTGAGCACTACCCAAACAGCAACGTCTTCTATGTCCCCAATGGCGTGGCGGTCTCCTCGCCGGTTCCGCCGCGGAGAATACGGCAGTTCGGATTGGGCAAGCGTGATTATATGCTCTTTGTCGGCCGTCTTACCCCGGAAAAGGGCTGCCATCTGCTGATGGATGCCTATCGACGCATACGTACCGAGGTCAAGCTGGTTGTGGCCGGCGGCTCGGCTCATACCGATGGTTATGCCGAATCCCTGCGCCGCAACGGTAATGGGCACGCGCTCTTTCTCGGAGCCGTACAGCCTGACTTGCTCGGGGAGCTTTACAGCAATGCCTATCTATTCGTTCTGCCATCACTGATGGAAGGACTTTCGATATGCCTTCTGGAGGCGATGAGCCACGGTCTCTGCGTCGTCGCCAGCAACATTCCAGCAAATATCGAGGTGGTCGAACAGGATGGGCTCGTATTCGTCGCGGGCGACCATTCGTCTCTGGCCGATACCCTGTGCCGGGCGCTGAATGACCCGAATATGGTCTACCAGCTTGGTGCCGCGGCCAAGCAGAAGGTAAGGCAGGAGTACGACTGGGATGTCGTCGCCGATCAAACCGAGGCCGTTTATCTCTCCATTCTCTAACCGGTTACTAACTCTAACCGGTTACTAACCTTCGTCAAACCGTGTTTATACCCCCACGTGCTAGCCTAGTAATTGGAATCCCGATGCTCGCTCCGAAACGTTGCAGATTCCGAACGTTTCGGAGCCCCTCGCACTCGGAATTAAGGAGGCTTGATTGATGTGTAAGAGACTATTGCTCGTGGCTGTGGCCTTTGGGTTGATGTTTGCCGCGCTAATGGCCAGCTTCTCAGCTCGCCAGGGCGATGCCGAGAGTGAAGCGGTAAACGAGTTCTGGATTTGGCCGACAGTAACGGCAGCGGCGATTCCAGCGCAGGTTACTCCTGGCATGGCCGAATATGCGGAATTCTTGACCATGCGCGACCGTCAGCAAAGCCTGATCCCGTTGCTGATGCGCCTTCAATCCCAGGGAGTGATCTCCGAATTCGCGCTTGCGGAGGTTCCCCCTTTCGTGAAGGTCAACACTACCTCGCGAGAAGATAGATTGCGTGCGAGAATCCCCGCCGGTCTCAATCTAGCTCCTGTCTTGGAGGGAGATAGAGCCTCAAATCTCCAAAGCCTACAGCGTAGTCTCGGCAACATTGCCCCGAATGAGGCCCCCAGTGCGGCGGCCCGCTTGGTGGTGTGGGAAACTGACAACGCGGTCGCGGGCAATATCGGAATCGCGGCGCAAACTACTGTCACCGTCACCGTTGCTCCTCCTTCCGGGAGCTCGCGTTCGACCTATACCTTCACCACGACCAGTGATGTTGACGGAAGCTACCAGGCTTTCGCTCCAACTTCCCCACAGTTTATGGACATAGTGACCGCTGATACCGTTACGGTTAGCGCAACCGGGGCCATCACCAGGAGTCTGGTGGTTCCGACGATGACCCTTCAAGTGAATCTGGATACCCAAACGCTCTCGGGCACGAAGCCCGCCGGCGAGACCACGAACGCCTGGGTCAACGACTACCGGACCAGCAGCTTCGCTGGGCCCGTCGTCATACCAACTGCTGGCATCACCTTCAGCGTGTCCTCACCCGTGACCTTGGACCGTGCCGATTACGCCACGCTGAACGTAGTCTTCGCCAACGGCGATGAGGTCATCTCGTTTGCGCATCCCCCATTCGTTCGCGCCTACTACCATCGCTACCTGACCACTTCCAGCGATAAGATACAGGGTTTTTCTGCACCGTGGACACAGTCCCCTTTGACAATCTTGAACTCGCAGAATCAGGTCCTTTATTCTGGTTACGTCAATTCCGGCGTGAACGGTGAATACTGGTGGGAAGGGTCATCATACGGGGTCTCAATCACCCCTTCCAACCGGGTAGTGGTTGGAAGCACGGATCCCCTGGATGTGGCAAATATCACTCTCGAGGTCGACGTGAGCGACGATACCGTCACCGCGGCGATTTCCAGCGGGCAAGAGTCGACTGCCGGTCGCCTGGTCCGCGTGATGATTAACGCTTCTGAACAGGCGATGAGAGACGGCATCACGGATTCCAGCGGACGAGCGGTCATCGATTTCTCGACCGGGGCGGTGGATGGCTCAGACATAGACATTCAATATGGACACTATGTGACTGTTTATTTCGAGCACGCCAACGGACATCAATCGGTGGGAATATTCCAGGTGGCTGAGCCCACCCCTACGCCGACCAATACACCGACGAACACACCGACGAACACGCCAACGAACACGCCAACGAACACGCCGACGAACACGCCGACGAACACGCCCACGAACACGCCGACGAACACGCCGACGAACACATCGACGCCTACGCCGACGATCACGTCAACACCTACGCCGACAAACACGTCGACGCCTACGCCGACGATCACGTCAACACCTACGCCGACGACTGTCCCTAATCTGAAGATATTCATCCCTGCGATCACGAATCGTTCCTGACAGGAAGTCGGAGTGAGCTATCAGCACGAGGAGGTCAGCCAATGAGTAACCAAGCGTCAGCCACCCTGGAATATGGCGAAACCGATAAGGCGTTTGTCTCAGGCTACACGCGTCGCGTTGGGGACGTTACCGAACGGGAACGCTGGGGGAGTTGCCTCGATGAGTATCACTGTGGAACGATGTTGCAGCCCGACACCGTGCGCCCCCAGGTTCACAGCCGTTGTCAGCATCTCGAGGTCATCTTGGTCCTCGCGTATGATCACACTCGGCGTCGCTATGGACTGATACAGGGCGGCGAAACCGACAGCGCCTTTGAGGTGTTGGAGGAGGCGGTGGCGTTAGCGATAGCTAAGCAGATTCAGCAAGGCAAATCTCCTATCGCAGCATCTCGTCGGGAAAAGCTGCCTGCTGCCAGGCACCAGCTAAGCCGGAAAGAAGTGCTCGTCTTGCAGGCTGTTGCCGATGGCTTGACCAATCGAGCCATCGCGTCGAGGTTGCACATAACCGAAAACACTGCCAAACGGCATCTGCAAAGCATATTCGCTAAGCTCGGCGTCTCGTCTCGAACGCAGGCCGCGATGGTGGCGCTGGCGAAAGGGTGGATATCACCCGGCACTTCCCAACCGGCCGCTTCTGGCAATCTACGTTAGGCTTGAGTAGCCGAAGGTGGTGAGATTGTGAACGGGACAATACCTCTCGATTCGCGTGTCCGCGATCTCCATATCGGGTATATAGCTTCGATGAAGCGGAGCCTCCCGAGCTTTGTTTATCGCGAGATCAAGGAGCTGATGGACCTCGGTGTCTCCATAACTTTGTTCGCGACCAAGCAGGGCAAGGGTATCTATATGCCCGATCGCAGTTGGCGATTCTATCCCCTTCGTCCAGTCAGGACGCTTGGCTGGCAGCCGCTCGCCTTCGCATCCCGACCGGCGCAATACACTCGGCTGTTCGGTGAGGCTCTACGCAGCCGCTCTCTCTTGCATTTCGCCATCGCGTGCGACTTCGCTCGGGCAATGGAGCGGCATCGGGTTACGGCCATTCATTGCGTAGAAGGCCTCCATTCGATGTATATCGGCTACTACTGCAAGAAGCTGCTCGGCTTGCCGCTATCGGTGATGATCCACGCTGATTCGCTTTACATAGGATCGAAGTGGCCTGTTTTCCGTGATGCCCTGCGAGCCTGCGATCAAATCGCCACCGTCTGCGAATACAACAGGGTCAAGCTGGTGGAGGAGTTCGGTATTCCCCAGGAGAAGATTAAAGTCGTGCGCCTCTGCGTCGATACGGAAGCTTTCGGCCCGAGCAACAAGATCAATATCCTGATTGTCGGACAGTTCTCGATGCGTAAGGGACACGACACTCTTTTCAAGGCGGTGCGAGCGCTGCGTAGGCCAGACATTCACGTCTGGGTCGTCGGTGATGGCACATGGGGGAACGGCGACTACGCGGATGTTAGAGGCTTGGCCAGAGAGATAGGAATCCAGGCCCAGGTCACCTTCTTCGGAAGTGTTTCGGAAGATCTGCTGAGGATTCTCTATCGATCTTGTGACGTATTCTGTCTGCCTTCACGTACCTATATCGTGAAAGAAGGGTTGCCGGTTTCCTTGATGGAAGCCATGGCCTCTGAGCGCCCGGTTATCTCGACGCGACACGCCGGTATCCCCGAATTGGTCCCCGACATCCTTGTCGAAGAAGACGACTTCGACGGCGTTGCCAGGGCCATCGCCTATCTTGCCGATAACCCGGACGTAAGGGAGCGAATGGGGAAGCGAAACCGTGCCATTGTGGAACAGCACTATTCGATACGAAATATTGAGCAGATCCGGGATCTGTTCCTGGAGGAGGCGTTAAATGCCGAGGGCAATGATTACCGGAGGGGCCGGGTTCGTCGGCTCTCAGTTAGTTAGGGAATTACTGCGGGCTGGATACGAGGTCCTGGTCTACGATAACCTGTCTGTCGGCAGGCGAGAAAACCTACCGACGGAGCAATCGCGGTTGACGCTAATAGAAGAAGATATCCTTGATCTCGGCAAATTGCGGGATGCTGTTGCTAGCTTTGATCCTCAGATAATGTTCCACCTCGCCGCTATTCACTATATCCCCTACTGCAATGCCCATCCCTTGGAGACTATCCGGGTGAATGTGGAGGGAACTCAGGCAATCCTCGAGGCGTGTAAAACGGCTAACGTCCAACGAATCGTGGCGATATCCTCGGCGGCCGTCTATCGCATCTGTGACGAGGCTAACCGGGAGATGGACTTGGCGGCACCATGCGATATTTATGGGATAAGCAAGTTATTCGGCGAGCATCTTGTGCGGCTTTTCCACGAAGACACGGGAATCTCCTGTATGATTGCCAGATTGTTTAACGTGTACGGCCCGCGAGAGACGAATCCACACGTTATTCCCGCGCTGGTGGGACAGTTGCACCGCTCCAACACCGTTGATCTGGGCAACATCGATTGCAAGCGGGATTTCATTTACGTCGAGGATGTGGCCCAGGCGCTGATCAGAATGGCTCATTGGCAAGGTGCGAGCTCTTGCGTCTTCAACCTTGGCACGGGACGTGAGTACTCGATACGCGAGCTTGTTGAGATATGCGAGCAAATTCTGGCGAAGCCGATCACGATCAGCGTGTCGCCGTCCTTGCAGCGGAGAACTGACAGAGGACACCTGTTGGCCGATATCACAAGAATTAGAACGTTGCTAGGCTGGGAGCCGAAATACGATTTGCCTCAAGGGATGACGGAATTGTTGATCCCCCTACTTGATCCTCTTGATCCTTCGATAGTTACATAGTACTAATATCTCTCCCCACCAGGTCATCTCCCCACTCAGTCGTACAGTCGATCTCTAGCCACATCGTACTATTGACGCCTTATCGATAGGACGGTAGAATGGCGGCCCGGTTGACTGGAGATTGATCGGATAACTGAACACCCAAAACTGAATAGCAGATAACTGAATACGGCGAACACCGACCTGATTTCGAGCGAGGTGTCTTCCGAGGCGCCCGTCGCGCGTTCGGCTCTGATTCAAATCCTACGAACCTAGCCGAGCGCAGAAAACCTGCTAGACGATGTGGAGGTGGAGTGTGAGGTTACTCAGTACGTTGTTGATCACTGTCATTCTGTTGGCTTCGGTGCCGGGCGTGACGTTGATTGCAAACCCCAGCAGAACGGAAGCGATTGACCCCTTGAGCGTATCGTTTACCCCGAGTATCGCGGCGCCCGATACGACGGTGCTCAACGCTGGCTCGGGCATAATCTACTACCCCTGGGCCAATCCGTCGATTGAAGGGCGTTCCTACGTGAGTGGACGATCTCTGAGCGTGACGTGGACTGACTTTGAGCCGAACGAAGGCGATTTCCAATGGTGGCGGGTTGAGGAAGCGCTGGCAAACCTGCCCCCCGATCGCAAGGTGTGGTTCGCGATCCAGAACTTCAGTTACCCGGACCGAACGATCACCCCTGACTGGGTGTTTGCGGCGGGGGCGCGCTGGGTTCCCTCGGCGCACGATTCTTCGGTGAAGATTCCGGTGTACTGGGACCCGGTATTCAAGGCGAAGTGGGAAGCGACGATCGGGGCCTTTGCGGCGCGATACGATGGTGACCCGCGTTTGCTGGGGGTGAAGATCACTGGCCAGGGGCACTACGGGGAGATGGTTCCCGAGTGGGATCGGATCATCAATGGGGATCGGCAGACGTGGGCCAATGTTGGATACTCGTTTGACGTGTGGGTGGCCCATCAGAAGTGGGCCATCGATATGTACATGAGCTACTTCCAGAAGACGCCGGTGACGATCTGCATCGTGAATGACACGGCGTTGTGGGGGGAATCGCCGGCGACGGCGGTGCTGGACTATGGTGTGAACAAGTATGGGATGCGGCTGTACCCGAAGTGGGATGGAGCGGGGCCGAACATGCGTGGCGTGCCGGACATAATGTTGCGTTACCTGCCGCAAACGAATGTATTGTTTGAGGAAGAGGGGGCGTGGTTTGCGTGGGGTAACGGGACGCAGGATCAATGGTATCAGCAGGCGACGCAGGTAGCGGGGGCGCGGGCGTCGTACATGTGGGTGTTTGCGCAGGAGTTTGACAAGGCGGACCCGAATGGGAGTTCGTACAATCCGGCGATAGAGTGGCTGGCGAAGTATCTAGGGCCGCAGTTGTTCATAGGGGATGCGCAGGTGCCTGGGACGGCGAGTGCCGGCGGGTCGATGCAGCTATTGTTGCGGTGGGGCAATCGTGGGACCACGCCGTTGCGTCGGGCGCAGCGAGTGGGGATCAAAGATGTGCCGGGCTCGGCGATAGCGTTTGTGGACCTGGTGGATGGGAATGGGAACACGGCGTACCATTACGAGTTTGAGCCGTCAGTGCCGACGACGCAATGGTATTCCAATACAGTGGTGGACGATTATGAAACGGTGAGCTTACCCGGGAACCTGGCTGCTGGGACGTATGAGGTGCGCGTTGGATTGAACAATCCGCACCCGTATGCGCAAGGGGCGCGGTTCCGATTGCTGAACACGGACAGGAACGATGGGTCGGATCGGTATCGGATTGGGACAGTGCGGGTGACGGGGTCCGCGAATCCTGGGGGGGCGACGCCTACGGCGACGCCTGTGGCGACCTCGACGCCGGTGTCTTCTTCGTCAGGGAACGTGGCGTTAGGGCGTTCCGCGTTCAGTTCGTCGGTCGAGAACGCCGATCTCGTTGCCTCAGGCGCGGTGGACGGCAACACGAATACGCGCTGGGCGTCGGCCACTTCTGATCCGCAGTGGATGTACGTGGATCTTGGCGGCCGGTACGACGTAAACAGGGTGGTTCTGAAGTGGGAGACAGCCTACGGCAGCAGCTATCAGATTCAGGTCTCGGATGATGCGAGCAACTGGACCACGATATACGATCGGACAGGTGGCACCGGGGGCACGGAGACGCTGAACGTGTCCGGCACCGGGCGATACGTGCGGATATACGGCACGTCGAGGGGGCAACCGTGGTGGGGATACTCGCTGTGGGAGTTCGAGGTCCACGGAGCGCCAGCAGGCTCCGGTGGCGCTCTGCAGCCGACCCCCACAGCCACTCCGGCACCCCCCGCCTCGGTCAGTGGGGCGATTACGGTCAACTCCAGTCAGGTCGTGAGGACGATCAACCCGCTCTGGCTGGGTGGCGAGAACATCGACCAGCGGGAATGGGCTTACACGCCAGGCAATTATGGCGATGATCCGGCAACGTATAGGTTCGGCGTTGTCCGTATCTGGGATGTGCCGTTCTGGTCGGCGACCGCTGATCAGGTTGACCAGGCGGTCAAGCGCGTGAAGTCTGCCGGGCTCGAGCCTTTGGTAATCATCATGAATCCGCAGCTCGGCGACCCAGGCTGGGCCGCCAGCCGGGTACAGCACTTCAAAGACATCGGCTACCCGGTTAAGTACTTCGAGATTGGGAACGAGAACGATATCAACGATTCGTCGACGCCTGATGGTCCTTACGATGGGAACGGGTGGGCTTATTCTGATGCCTTCAACGCGGCTTACGACGCGATGAAGGCGGTGGATCCCTCCATAAAGGTTGGGGGACCGGCCGTGTCAGGATTAGGCGATTTCTTCCGGATATTCTTGGAGAGATCCGGCAGCCGAACCGATTTCGTCTCTTACCACAACTATGCCCCTTGGAACGACCAGGATGGGCAGATCGGCTTTCGTGGAGTGGCGCAGTACGCTAGAAGCATGATGAACCAATACGTCACGGACAATCAGTATCGCAAAAAGGGAGACGTGTTTCTGTTCCTGGGAGAGTGGGACCACGCATTCCAGGGGGCGCCCAACGCGATCTATTTCCTCTCGGCCGTTTACTGGCAAATCGCCGGTGGTTTAGATATGGCCACACGCTACCAGCATAACGACTACTGGCGCGAGGAGTTCAACCAGCCGTGGGGTTACAGCCTCTACAATCAGGATGGAACGCGGAGAAGCGCGTTTTACTACCATCAGATCATCAGAGACTACGTTGGAGACCAGGTGCTGCAAAGCAGTTCTGACGACGGGGAGGTTCTGGTTCTAGGAACCAGAAGTTCGAATACCGGGGCTGTCAACGTGGTGGTTATGAACATGAAGGATCAGCCGATCACGAAGAGCATCGCCGTCCCGGGAGTTGCATCTAACTCGGCGGCGAAAGTTATCCTCTGGAATGATCAGGTTTACCCGCCGAGGGAGGTTGACACCAGGGCATTGGCGCAAAGCAGCCTTACCTACGAGATCCCAGCCAAATCGACCGCCGTGTTCTCGATCGGCGGCAGCGGGCCAGTGTTGTTACCCTCGCCGACGCCAACCCGGATGCCTATCTTGACGCCGGCGCCGCCTTCGTCGGCGAATCTGGCGTTGAGGCGTTCCGCGTATAGTTCGTCGGTGGAGAACGCCGATCTTACCGGGTCCGGCGCGGTGGATGGCAACCCAAATACGCGCTGGTCGTCTGCCACTGCCGACCCGCAGTGGATGTACGTTGATCTTGGGGCCAGGTATAACATTAATAAGGTGGTCCTGAAGTGGGAGACAGCCTTTGGGAGCAACTATCAAATTCAGGTCTCGGATGATACGACCAACTGGACCACGATATACAACCGGACTGATGGCACCGGAGGCACGGAGACGCTGAACGTGTCCGGCGCCGGACGATACGTGAGGATATATGGCACTGCCAGGGGCTACTCGTGGTGGGGCTACTCGCTATGGGAGTTCGAGGTCTACGGAGGCCTCGCTAGCTCCATTGGCCCTCCGGCGCCGACCTCCACGCCAGTGCCCACGTCGCCCCCAGCGCCGACCTCCACGCCAGCGCCTACTTCGACACCGGTGCCAACGGCGCTTCCATCGGGTAATCTCGCGGCCGGCCGGCCCGCGTTTGCCTCGTCTGTCGAGAACGCCGATCTAGGACCTTCTGGCGCGGTGGATAGCAAGGCCAACACACGTTGGGCGTCGCTGGACTCTGATCTACAGTGGATGTACGTGGACCTTGGGGCCAGGTACAACATTAATAAAGTGGTTCTGAAGTGGGAGAC
>JACPRP010000085.1 GCA_016189905.1 Chloroflexota bacterium
GCGCGGGTCGACGCCGGCGAAGAAATCCGTGGCGGCCTGGTTCCCTTTGCTGCCTACGCTCCGGTTAGTGATGTCGAGACAAAGTGTCCGCAGGTATGCATCTGCCTTGTCTGATAATAGAACGGACGTCACGATTCCTCCTCATAATGCCAGTTGGTCATAGACGGGTCCTCTATTTCCCCGTCCCAGGCAGGCTTCGCCCGCCCCTATCTAATAGACAAAACGGGACGGGCATCTCGGAGAGGAAAGTCCTTTCGTCGTAGGACTACAGGCCCCGCCCTGGGTAATATAGGACACGTACATTACAATCCCAGATATGCCTTGCGCACGGCCTCCATCTCGCGCACCTTCTTCGCCTCACCTTCGAGTTCGACGCGGCCGTTGCTCAAGACGTAGGCATAATCGCTCACGGCGAGCGCCATCTGGACGTTCTGCTCGACCAGGAGCATAGTGAGCCGCTGCTGCTTCAGCTTGACAATGACCTCAAAGAGGCTCATCACCATCACCGGGGACAGGCCCAGCGACAACTCGTCGAACATCAGAGCCTTTGGCTTGCTCATCAGGCCTCGGGCGATGGCGACCATCTGCTGCTCGCCGCCGCTCAGGGTGCCGGCTCGCTGATTCATGCGCTCCTTCAGTCGAGGAAGCAGATCAAACACCCATTCGAGGGTCTGGCGGTACTCGCTGCGGGCACGGGCCGGCGTAGCGCCCATCTCCAGGTTCTCCAGCACCGTCATGTCGGTGAACAATTGGCGGGCTTCGGGGACGAGCACGAGACCCATCTGTGCCTTCTTATGGGTCGAAAGATGTGTGACGTCTCGCCCTTCAAAGCTGACGCTGCCCTTCCACGCCGGGATGAGGCCCATTATGGTCCGCAATAGCGTTGTCTTGCCGCTGCCGTTGGCCCCGACGATCGTGGTCAGGCGACCCTCTTCCAGCGCCAGGGATAGCCCCCAGAGGATCTGCACCTCTCCATAGCCGGACTCGATCCTTTGCACATCCAGGGCGATCACTCTAATCCCTCCAGTAAGCGCTGCGCCAGCTTCGGGTCGCCCAGATAGGCCTCGACGACCTTGGGGTGGACAGAGATAACCTGCGGCGTTCCTTCAGACACCTGAGCACCGTGATCCAGCACGAAGACCCGATCGGATAGCTGCATCACCGCGTGCATCAGGTGCTCGATCATCACGATGGTCACACCGTTATCACGGATCGAACGAATCGCCGCCAGCATGTCCGCGACCTCGTTCGGGTTCAGTCCGGCCAGCACCTCGTCCAAAAGTAGCAGGGATGGCCGTGCGGCCAGGGCGCGGGCCAGCTCGAGGCGCTTCTTCTCCGCCGCGTTGAGCTTGCTGGCCAGCACGCCGGCTTTGCCACCCAGTCCAACGAAGGTCAACACCTCATCGGCCACAGTGGCGGCCGCGCCCAACGATAGACTCTCCCGGCCAAAGCAAGCGCCCACGGTGACGTTCTCCCTCACCGTAAGCTCGCCCAAGGGGCGCATAATCTGGTGCGTGCGTGCGATGCCGGCGCGGGCGATTCTGTAAGGCGGCAGGCCAGTGATGTTTTGACCGCGAAAGAATATCTGTCCCTCCTGTGGCGGGTAAACGCCGTTGATCACGTTAAAGAGGGTGGTCTTGCCCGCCCCATTCGGGCCGATAACGCCGAAGATCTCACCCTCACGCACTTCAAAGGAGATATTCTCAAGCGCGCGCAGCCCCCCAAATCTCTTGGAGACGTTCTGAACCTGGAGGATCACTCTAAATACCTCCGCAACCGCGGCGCCCTCTGCCGCAACCAACCGACCAATCCAGCGGTGACGAAAAGCACGATGAGCAACAGTAGGAAGCCCGCGACGAAGAGGTGGAAGCTGCTGAATGTGGAGTTGGTGATGAGAAATGCCCTCAATTGCTCGTAGACTGCTGCGCCGACAATCGGACCGGCGACGGTGCCGTATCCGCCGAGCATAACCATCACGAGAGCCTCGATCGAGCGGAGCAAGTCGAACGCGGGCCCAGGCTCAATGATTCCGTTCTTGAAGAAGAAGATGGCGCCGGCGAGGCCGGGGAAAAAGGCAGAGATGGTGTAGACTAACACCTTAGAGCGCGCGGGGTCGATCCCCAAGACCTGCGCGGCATCCTGGTCCTCCCGGATAGCCAGCAGGCCAAGGCCGAACCTGGATTTCTTGATCAGCAAGCTACTGACGGCGCACAGCAGGGCAACGACCAGAATCGCGTAATAGGCGTACCACAGGGCGTTCTTGGAGCCGCCGTAGCCGTTGTAGACCTCGTAGTTAAAGAACATGCCGGTAGCGCCCCCGAAGGGGTCGAAGTTGGTGACGAAGGAGCGCACGACTTCGTTTATGCCGATGGTCGCCAGGGCAAAGTAAGCGCCACGTAGACGAAGAACCGGAATACCCAGCAGAAAAGCGATCAAGCTGGAGACGATGCCTCCGACCACAGCGGCCGGGACGAAGTGGACCTGGTGGTTCAGCATCAAGTAGAAAGCGACGTAGCCTCCCAGGCCGAAGAAGACAATGTGCCCGAAGCTGACATAGCCGGTGTAGCCCATGATGATGTTGATGCTGGAGGCGAGGATCACCAGCATCAGGACGAGAAAGATATCTTCCCGCATCGAGTCCGAGCCGTTGAGAATCGGCAGCAAACCAACGCCGCCCAGGAGGACCAGCAGGCCCCAGAAGAATGGGGTGCGCAGTGCGCTCATATCAACGGGCTCCAAAAAGGCCGGTGGGTCGGACCAGCAGTATGATGACGAAAACCCCGAATTCGATGACGGGCACCCACCCGACCGGCAAGGGGGAGATCGTGGCCAGCCCCTCCAGGAGACCGATGACGATTCCTCCCAGCAGCGCTCCGACAGGGTTGCCCAGACCACCAAGGACGACGATGACAAAGCTCTTCACCTCGTACACTGTGCCCGAGAGTATGGTGAACGAGAACAGGGTCGCGAGCAGAGAGCCCGAGCCCATGGCGAGGGCAATGCCAATGCCGAAGCTCAGGGCGAGGATCCAGGTGGAGTTGATCCCCATAAGCTCAGCGGCGGCGCGGTTGTTGGCGACAGCGCGGACGGACTTGCCGGCGCGAGTGCGGTAGAGGAAATAATACAGGCCGACCGTGGCGATGACGGCGATCAGGTCCGCCACCAACTTCGTACCAAGGATCGTGACCGCCCCGGTGCGAACGCTGCCGAGGCTCACGTCCAGGGCGCGGGGACTGGTGCTAAAAAGCACGGTTCCGATGCCGATGATCATCAGGTTGACGGAGAACGTCGCCAGCAGGGTAGTCAGTTCTGGTGCGTCGATCACACGATGGACGGCGATGAAGTACATCCCGATCCCAGTGGCAAGTCCGAGGAGCATCACGATCACTAGCCCCAGATAAGGGTTCAGTCCCAGGTTCTGGGCCAGGAGCAGCACAGCGAACATGCCCACGGCGATGACAGGACCGTGGGCGAGATTTACAACCCGCATCACGCCGAAGATCAGGGTCAGACCCATCGCCGCCAGCCCGTAGATGAACCCGATCATCAACCCGTCGACGATCGAAGCTGACAAGGCGTCGATATTCATTGCCGCCACTTCCCCTGTTGTGAGCGCTCTATTTGCGAAGCTGGGCACCGGCTGACTTAGCCGCCGGGGGCCAGACGATCTTCGTGCCCAGTTTGTTAGCCGAATCCTTTTGCCACTGGATGTAGACCATATCGTGAGCGACCTGCTTGCCGTGGGTCTTGGCTTCAATGCTGAACTGGACGTTTCCATAGAAGGTCATAAGGTTCAGCCTGTCCAGAGTCGCCTTCACTTTCGCCGGTTCGGTACTGTCGCTATCTTCAATCGCTTTCTGAAGGATCAGACCCGCGGCGTAGCCGCCGGCGGAGTGATAAGAGGGAGTGCTGTTGAATCTGGCCTGGTATCCGCTCACAAAATCCTTGACCGAAATGCCGTACCAGGGCAGGTTAGCCGCCTTCGCGGCATCGGGACTGTAGGTTACCCCGGGCTCCCACTGGCTTGGCCCCACGATGTACTCCGCAGCATCCCCGATTTCGCTGAAGGTCGGTTCGGGTGGAGCCACGAGGAGAGCGACGAGCCTGACAGAGACCTTCTTCTCGTATAGCTGTTTAGCCAGGGTGGTGCCGTCCGGGAAGTGCCCGCCGCCCATAATCGCGTCCGGTGCCGTGGCGTTTATCTTGTTGATAAAGGGTGCAAAGTCCGTGGTGCCGGGGTCGTAACCCTCGAAGAGCACCACGTCGTATCCCTTGGACCTGGCATACGGCTGGGCTGCCTGTACCACGGAGGTCGAGAACGGTTCCTTCTCGTATATGAGGGCAATCTTCCTGGCGGATGGATCGAGGTCTTTCAGCAAGTCGATGGCGCCGACGAGGTAGCGGCTCCCGGGGGCGTACAACTGGTATATGTTTTTGAAGCCCTGCTCCATCGTCGAGTCATCCGCGGCGCCGGTGGTGATCATAATCTTGCCGTTTTGCTCGGAAACGACCGCCGCCGCTCGCGCCAGACCGCTACTATAGGGACTGATGAGGAAGTCGACTTTGTCTTCGTTGATAAGCTTCGTGTAGAGGGCCTGTACGCGGTCAGTCTTACTTTCATCATCGTAGGACTTCATCTCAGGCATCAGCGCCGTGCCGTCCTTCAACTTGATGCCGCCCGCTTTAGTGACAGTGTCAAGCCACAACTGCAAACCTTCGGTCTGCTTCTTGGAGGGCAGGTTCTGGGCACCGGTGTTGGAAGCGGTGAAGCCAATGACGATCTTCCTGGCGGTGGGCGCGGACGCGGCCGGCGTCCGCGCAGCGGGAGTATCTGCTTTAGATGTAGCGACCTTCGGCGCCACGGTCGGGGTAGGGGCTGGCTGTGCACTCGGCTGCGCACAAGCGATGGCACCAAACAGTGTGGCAAGGGAAATGCCAAGCAACAGGAGCCGAGATGGCAATAGACGCATCACGTCTTACCTCTCTTTCCCACTTCTACGTGGACACTTCTACGTGCTTTTGCTCCAGTACGTTTAACTGTTAAGATGCAAGCTTGCGGCTATTATATCACAGACACAGGGTGGATGCAATCAGGCAATCATCGGATTCATCGGAATGGGAAGGCAATTGCCGCGTAGCGCGCGACGAGCGGGCCGTAAAGGGCCGAGATCGGCACCACCAAGAGCATGGCCGCGAGCGCCAGTAGGGCCAGACGACGAGGCTGTTCCAGGCGCATCTCCACTAATGGCTCAATCTCCGGACTTTCGGCGTCGCGAAGGCGCGAGGATACGAGCAGAAGTATACGCCAGAGCAGGACAGCCTCCAATACGAGGACGATCATCACCACTCCTGGCTGTCCAATGCCGTAGATATCGAGCTGCCAGGTGGCGGTACCGAAGAAATAGGCGCCGATGTCGGATATAAGTATGACCTGGGCGCCGTTCCACAGGGCATGCAACCCCACGGCGATTCCATAGAGGCCAAACAGGCGAGGCCAGGCGCCAGGCTTGTCGTTGCGCACGCCATACCAGCCGATCGCTACCAGGCCCGCGTTCAGGGGATGCAGGGGGCCACCGATGCCGCGCAGGCCAGCGATCGCTGCCCAGTGCCGGAACCCGGCTCCCTCGTACAACAGGTTCTCGACGATGGCGAAGCCAACGCCTCCGGCCATTCCCACCAGGAAGGCCTCAGCCGGCCCGCGCAGTCGTCTTGCGAGGAGGAAGGCGCCTAATGGCTTGGTAAACTCCTCGACGACCGGGGCGACGATAGCTATAGCCACCATTGAGAGTACGAGCGCCGGCGAGAAGAAAAGATTCTCGATCCCTTGAGAGGCGATCACACGCGCCGCCAAATCACGTAGCGGCGGAACCAGGAAATACACAAGGCCAGACACGATGGCGCTCAGGAAGAAAGTGAGATATATCGATAAGGTTGAGCCAGCAATGAGGCCTGCCTGCACGCGTCGCCAGGTGGTGATCGGCCCAAGCCGCTGGACAGCCAGCGAGAGGGCGGCGAGCGGCGGCAGCATTGCCGCCGGCAAAGCAAGCACGACGAAAAGGGGGCCAACGCCGTCGCCCATGACCAGCACAACCTGGCCGATGGCGACGGCGGCGAAAGCTAGCGCGGCGAGCTTGAATACGCCGGGCAGGCGAAAGGCACCTGATGGAACCCGTCCTTTGTTGGCCAACTGCCACAACCCCGCGGGCACACAGAAGCCGAACACGTACAGGGCTAAGGCTATGGCGACGGGCGTGGCCATAGCAAACACGGAACTGAACATCAAGACCCCGAAGGGGAGCAGTAACAGCAAGAAGAAAACCACCGGCAGCCCCACGATGAGGCCGATCAGTTTCACCACGAATCCAATTATGCGCATCGCAGTTCTCCCATAACCGGGTCCTTAGCACCTTGCGATATGTAAGACGTTAAGTTTCACCGCAAAGAGCGCAAAGAAAGCAAAGAACGCAAGGAACTTATTGGGAAACTTTGTCCTCCCGCGGAAGGACGGCGAACTTATTGTGACACACTCAGTCCCATTCCTCGAGGCGCTGGCGCCAATCTTCGATCCATAGCGGTATACGTTGCCGTCGCTGCTCCACGAAAACCACAATGCCGATCATCACCGGTCCGAGGGTCCCTACCAGGTACCAGGTGTTCAGGGCACGCACAGGGTCAACCAGAAGGATGAACACGTCAAGCACGAGGGCCAGCGCCGACGCGAAGAAGGTCCGCTTCCAGCGCAGCATCGCGCCGACCCCCAGAAGCGCGGCACTTTGCAGGAAGAAGGCCGTATCGTAGAAATAGCGATCGAAGCCCGCCCCGATGAAGCCGACAGCCTGGAGCAGAGACACGCCAAGCATCAAGACGAGAGCGGCCACTTCTAACGCTTTCTTGCCGGCCCTGCTCGCGCCCCTGCGCCACTCCAGGTAAGCAACTACCAACAGGTAGAGACCTGCGGGGAGCACGAATAGCTGCGGCTGGCCCACTTCAAAAAACACCAGTTGAACCATATAGCCGACCTCAAGGGCCGCGATGCCCGCGTACACAAACACGCGCCTGCGCAGGTCGAAGCCGTGGGTCACGAGGATCAGGCCAAGCAGCGCCGTGGTGGCGGCAAGCGATGGCAGCGCGTCCCGGACTATTCGGCCAGCAAGGCCAGCCCAGGTCACATTGAGGAACGCGAGCAACAGTGCCAGAACTGCCACCGCCAGTGAACTGCAATACAATGGCCGGCGCCACATCCTGAAGGCATCGATTCGAGGCGGACGGGCAATGATTGCCAGCACAGCAGTACCCAGGGCCAGCACAGCCCAGCGCTGTGGCTGATCCAGAAACGGCACGCTCAGAACGCGCATCGCCTCCTGAAAGGCGATGACACCGAAAACGACAGCCCCCCAGGCCTCGATCTCGCCGGACCAAAGGAAAGCGAACACCGCGAGCAGCAGACCGTAAGCAATCGCAGTGCGGAGGCCTGTCTCGGAATCAGAAATGCTCCCCAGGGTGGAGATGGCGAGCAACGCTACAGCCCATAGTAAGAGAGGCTTAGCCCACGAATGGGCCAACGCGCGTGAAGCGCCAAGATTGGGCCAGCGCGGGTCGGCCTGCGAAGCGGTGTGATGCAGTCTCACGACGAGAAAGGCCGCCGAGATGAGCACCCAGGTGGGAACAACAAGAGATACCATCGCCCCGGTCAATGAGGGGGTGTCAGCGAATATCCCAAGGGTCGCCATATACGCGGCCACAGATGCGCCGACCGTGGGGTATAGCCAAACCGAACGACCGAACAGGTAAGTCGAAACGCCATGGATAACGGCGGCACTCCACCACGCGAGAGCGAAGGTCGATTCATCAGAACGGGAGTAGATAACCACAGCTATCGCTCCGACGTTAAGGATCACGTAGAATGGCGTGGACCACGATTCGAGGCGAAGACCTGCCCACGAGCTATCGGATCCAAGTGTCTGGTCGACGGCGTCCAGTCGCCGCCGCAGAAAATCGGCGATGGCAAGGTAGCCAACAACGCCCGGCAGCAAACCAAGCCCATAGTATCTGTCCTCCAAGGGGAACATCGTCAACCCCAACACGTAGGCGACCGCCAGGGTACCCGCGACGAGATAGCTGAAGAGGCTTTGACGGAAAACAGCGGCCGATCCCAGGAACAACGAAGTCCCAAGCAGGAATCCAAAGACCACCATCCCACGCTCTTGATTGGCCACCAGGCCCAGGCCCAGCGCCGCAATGACGTACCCCAGAGCGAAGAACGGCTGAGAATAGGCGCTAACAGGCGTCCGGATCGGGTGAAGAATCCGGGCCAGGTCGCCGTGATGGAGCACTACGCCGGTGAGCGCGTAGGCAAGCGAGAGGAGCAGAAGCGCCAGGCCATAGTAACTTTCTGCCGCCTCCAGCCGCTGAAAGGCGAGCGCCATCAAAACCGGGGTGAGGAGAGCCACCAGGTAAAGCCAGGCAGCGCGGCGGAACAACCGCGCCGAGGCGGCGTAAAGGCTGACGGAGACGGCAAGGGCAACGACTCGCAGGGTGTGGTCGGGGCTGGCTATCAAGGGGCCGATGGCCGACATCGCGTAGCCGGCGAGGTACCAGGGCAAGCGATAATCGTCGTCGATCCTGCGGAACATCAGCCCAAGCATCACATACAGCGGCGCCAGCAGGGACACGACGAGGCCGTAATGGGCGATCTGAGGAGCAGGAGACCATAGACTCATCATCAGCAAGAGCCAGGCGGGAAACAGCCACGACGACAGGTAGAGAAACAGCGCCCGGCCCGCACGATAGGCCGTCGATGCGGGATCCTTGAAAAGCGAACGGACGACCCAAAAGAATGAGGGATGGCGTCCAGCGTACACGAGCCAGGCCGAGCCCGCGTAAATGAGCAAACTCAGGCCGATGAACAAAACGTTAGCCCCACGGTCGAGCACGGAAAGCAACATCGTTGCCACCGATAGGGCATACGCGGCCAGGTATACAGGCTTGGCATAATGGCCTCCCACACGGTCGGTGATCAGCGCCAACGCCAGGTATCCGACGCCGAGCGCCGCCAGCATCCAGACCTGGCTCAACTCCGAGGGCGTAGCGCCCATCTGGGTGAGAGTCCGTGCGGTGGTCGCCGTGGCAGGGACCAGGAAAAGCCACGTCGCCGGATAGAGAAGAAGGCTAGTTTGCCGCGCCGCAGTCGCAAGAGTGTAGATCGCGACGATCGCCAGGAGGGCAAGCACGATCGGCAGATCGACGATGCGCACTCCATTCTGAATCGGGGCGTCCACATACTGGGAAAGGCCAAGCCAGAGCGCCAGCAGGCTGACCGCAAAGCCACTGACGAACAGGGGCGAGGCGAATCGAGATCTCCAAGCTCCCAATCCGATTACCGTATCGGCAAAGGGACGGAAGCATTCCCCGGTGCGACGGGCAGCGACCTCAGCGCCGCCAATCAGAACGGCAGATAGCGCGGACCAGGCGAGAGGTAAGACATCGGAGCCCACCTCCGTTTGCCTGAGGAACAAGCCGAAAGCCATAGGGAAGAGGAAGGTCGCCACGTAAGCCCAGCCGCGCTGCCGGAGACAGAAGGCAGAGACGCCATAGGTCACCGACAGGATGAGGACCGTGAGGGCGGAGCTTGTATAAGTTTGCTGGGGAAAAGCCCCGACGGCCAGGGTCAGGAAAAGACCAACCTGATAAGGCGGATGATTGAGTACCTGCGCGAGGGTCGGGCGTGACAAACCGGCCAGTTGCTGCTGCTGCCAGCGGCCATAGATTATGTAAAGAAGCGCCAGAAGGGCAAAGGCGAGATCAAGCTGTCCCTGATCCCAGAGTGTCTCGATCAACGCCAGGAGGAATGCCACTGGCAACATCCAGGCGGCGACAAACTGGCAGCGACGCCGACCGGAGAGGCGGGCATCGATGGCATAGAAGAAAACGCCAAGCCACCACGCAGCGGCGACACTGTGCTCGAACAAGCCACCCGGTTTCCTGGCGAAGGTAGCCTGCCAGATGTTGGGCGAAAGGTAAGCTAGAAGGAGAAAGGTCATCAGGAGGGGCATCCCCACTCGGGCAACCCAGCCAAAAGCATCCGCAAGGTTTGACCAGCCATCCCCCAACCGCGAGACGAGCACGAGGTAGGCGGAAGCCAGCGCCGCTAGGGCGAAGAATCCCCATTCGAGCGGCACGCCCAGCCAAGTGAGAACGGCGAGCAACTCGCTGCCCCCGGCCAGGGCTGTAAGCACGGCGAAGGCGCGATCTCGCAGCAGAGCGTGCGAAACGAGGTAGGACGGCAGGCAGATCAACGAGGCCGCCAGCCAGATAGCGCTGGGCTCCCAATTCAGAAACTCGGGACGTCCCAGGGTGAAGATATCCAGGGGGATAAAGGCGCCGCCTATCGCCAGCAGCGCAGCGCCGCTCGTCAGCAATCTCAGCTTCTGGCGAGCAACGTAGCCGACGACGTAGAAGACCAGCGTAGTAGCTGCTGCCACTCCAAGGTGAGGGAGCGGAGCCAGGCCCGCGGGATTGATCGTGGAAATGACTGCCCCTGAGGCAAGGATAAGAAAGGTGCCCAGGGCGAGAAAGGCGTGCAGGGTCCGCTCCGAGAGGAGATAGGTGCCGACCATTTTCCAGGAGAAACCAGGCCCTAAAGCCTCCTCGGCAACCACCTTTGAAGGCAGGGGCTCTGGTTCAGCGGGCTCGGCCGGCTGAGTGGCGAGAAGAGCAAGGAGGGGAGATTCTTCCGCTGACAGGCTCTCATCGGCAGGCGCGCTCTCGGCTTTGGGCTCCGGCGCGGGCTTCCTCATTCCCAACTGCCACTCGAGCTCAAGAGCCTGATGCTCGGCAATCTGAATAATCGACTGCGCAGCCTCGCCAGGAACAAGCCCTTTCTCACCCCATTCGATCATCCTTTGTTGCAGGTATCTCAGGTGTGTGAGCTCCTCCAAACCAGCCCCATCGAACGTGAAGCTGCACCCGGGGCAGCGGATGATGTGGGGCACGCTCTGGTAGCTGCATATAGGGCATCGCATAGCAGCCTCCTCAACCGATGGCAGGCACTATGGCTATTTCACTGTCCCGCGAATAGCCATAGTGCCTGCACCAAGCTCTAGAGCATCGACACTTACCCCCAGATCGTAGCGAGAGAAGTCGAGGCCGGCGTTGACCTGGCCGACGATCTGATCGCGAATGAAGCCAGGAACAGGGGTATCGCCCAGGCTAACGTTTTCAACCCTGGCCCAGGGCAAGCCATTTCTGGCCCCCACCGTGCCAGTGACGCGCACCGGCAGGGTCACTGCCAGACCTCTGGTGATGGCATCGATTACCAATCGCTGGCCCGTTACCGCGACCCTCACCTGGGTAAATGGCAAGCTGGGATCGGCAGCCAGGAAGTGGGCCACAAGATCGGTAAGGTCCTGGTCGGTGAGGACCATCGAGAATTTCTCGCCGTGGCGGCCCTCGGCGATCAGGGTCTTAACTTGCTGCACCTGTTGAGGGAGCGGAGGAACAGGTGCGTTTTCGTCAGGAGCACCACGGGAAGGAGAGCGCAGGGTGAAAAGGATGAGGCCTAGCAACAAGTTGGCCACAATCACCAGCGCGAGCGTCCTGCGCAAGCTCCAATGGCGTCCGATCCAATGGCTGAACATTCGCCACCCTCAAATGGTAACTCAATTGCCTGCGCCTGTCGGCACCTGCCAGGCACACCCGTTGGCAGATTTGCGGCGGGTCGAAAGCTAGTTTAGCACACCTCGGGGTGATGCGCAATTGTGTCGTGGTGGTGAAATGCCCCTATGATGTTATGTTATGCCACCCTATGACGGGCGCGAGGGGGGCGGCACCTCTCTGACGGTCACGATTCCCGGGCGAAAACCGATCACGGTCTTCGGGTCGAGCCTGTGATGCTGGCCCAGTACCTCGGCCAAGACGCTGCCGTCGTAAATGAAACTAAGAACCTGGCCCGAGAGCGGATCGATCTCAATGTCGGAGATCGTACCGATGATCTTGCCGGTTTCCGACATAACGCGGCTCTTCTGCACGGCCGTCCCACGGGGAAGGCCAAAGTAATCACGCTCCTGGTCTAAGGTCCGCAGCGATTCGGCGGTTTCCACGGTCACGGCGTCCGGTCCAATCGCATGGATCCTATTCGTCGGGATTACTAGCTCAGGCACGTTATGGTCGACTTTAACCAACAGGGCCTCGATATTCTGGTAGGTCGAGCCCAGGATCACATCCTGCACAGAGCCAATCTTTTGTGCACGATCCGTCGCAACTACCGGTCTGCCCTTCAACTCATTCAGTTTCATCGGACTTATGAACTCCTCTCGTATCTGATACCCTCACCCAGCACCATTCGAGCTGGCCCTTCGGGAATGGCTGCACGAAGTGTGCCGGTGTAATACTCTCTACCCACCGTTGTCTCACGTTTGGCAAGTGGGGGCGTAACCACGAAACACACGAAACACACGAAACACACGAAAGACACGAAATACACAAAATACACGAAATACACAAAATACACGAATGGCGAAGGGAAGGAGTATGATCCTCTTTCTTTAGGCACGGTTCACAGGGGGTGGGGAGAGCGGCACTGTTCCGTATTCCTGAACCAGACTAAGCCGGACACAGCGCTGTAGGACCATTAGGTTGGCCAATTTGAGGCGCTGAGTTGGGACCTTAGGCCTATTGAACGGTCGGTGGAACTCACGTAAACTGCGGTTAGTTGGATGACGGAGCCGGCCAATCGAAGCTTAGAGCGGTTTCCGTTAGCGTTTATTGTCACCCTCCCTGGCAGGGCAATGAGCCCGTCGCTCCTCGATAAACGCTAGGTCGATAAATGCTATCGTAAAGCGCCGTAGAAGTCGTTCAATGTCGGAGCATAAGCTACGTTGGGCGTCGCAAAGGAAGCTGTGGAGGTGTGCCGTGGCTACAAAAACCATCTTAATCGTGGTGCCGGATCAGGATGTCGGGGCAGTGCTGGCGTTCGCGCTCGCAGAAGACGGTCACGAAGTAAGCATTGTCGATTCTCTTCGCCAGGCTAAGGAGGAGCTATCGAAATCGGATTTCGATCTGATCATCACGGATGCTTTCAACCAGGTCAGCGTCTTTCTCTTCAACTCGGCCTTCATCAACGAACTCAAGCGCGTGGCGGGCGAGACCCCGGTCATCCTTTGCTCTCGGTCTCCCTCTACTTACCACATTCGTCCGGACCACTACGGACTCGCGGCGGTCATTCCCAGGCCTTTCCTGTTGGATCGCTTGCTGGCGAATGTGAACAGAGTACTTCGAGAGGCACCGTGCGCTTAGAGAATATCTCAGAATCGACATTTCGGTTGCAACGGCGGCCACCGCTCCAAGCCCCCGTCGGGTCAAAAGACGCCGACGCTACGATTTGAGATAATTTCTTAGTGGAAGGGTAAGACGCGGGAGGACGGAGAAGCGGGGTGCTAACGTTTCTCCCGAAACCGAACGGCGTCGGCGATAACCACGCCATCGGCATCATCGCTCAGGCGCACTCGGCCCGGACCTTTATCGAAATAGTACGTGCCGAGGCTCACCCAGCGGGCGCCCTGGCTCTGCTGGCTGACGCGGACGGGGTGAGCGCCGTCGCGCGCGTACACGGTGTATGGCGCATTGGTGGAACGATCTGCGGCGCTTGTCCACCAGCCGAACACCTCAAATTGTCCGGCCTCAATCAGGTCGACCTCCCAGGTGTAGGTGGCCGTCCCATCTCCTGCCGAATGGACCTGATAGGAATCGCCATAGTATCCGTTCACGTTGCGCGACACCGGCCAGTCGCCTTCCCACGCTACGCGACCACCAGCCACACGATGCGCGATGGCCTCGATGGGCCCGTCAGCACTCGCCGTCTCAGACATTGCAATGCCGGGCGCCGGCTCGGCAAACTCAACCCAGGCGGTGGCTCGCACATCGATCCGTGAGGCTCCTGGCCGCGGACGCACAGCAAAAACATATTCACGACGGTCCTGTCCCGGGCTGAGCTTGCCATCCGGATCGACCCACGTGACGACGGAGCCGTCGAAGTTCCCGCGATTCTGGCCAGGTGAGCCCGCCCAGGAGTCGACATACTCAGCATTGGGCGGGACGACGCCCTTCACCGTCAGCCGCTTCACAAGCTCGGGCTCGTGATTATCGACAAGTATTCGGTAGGAGATCGCATCATTTTCTGGCTGGGCACGAAGCTCGACGTTGACCGGAGGCCACTCGATAAGGCGTTGGATTCGCTCGCGCAAATGTGAAATTCGCTGGTACAGAAACTCGCCCGGGCACTCGGTGTCATTCACGTCGCGATGTCCGATGATGTTTGGCAGCGCAGGGCGAGACGATCCATCGGTGAGCCGGTATCCCGAGAAGGCCAGCGGATCGATCTCCCCCCCGGCGGCGAGCTTCGATTTGACGAGCCAACTGACAAGCTTCTCCAGCGCATCGTATTCCAGATCGGGCACCGGCTCGTTTTCATAATTGCCCATCAGGGCCACGCCGTGCGTTCGCTGGTTGTATCCAAGCGCGTGGCCGGCGACAACCGGTTGTTCCAACGGCTCGCCGTCCACAGGCCCGGGACCGTGCCGCCCTTCATAAATACGACCGTCGTAACCGATGAGACTGTTGTAGCCGATATCGCCCCAGCCGTTGACCACAGAATGGTAGTAGTAGATATCGTTGATAGCAGCCACCGACTGCCGCTGGCAGTACTCCTCTATCGAGGAGCAGACGTTCGGACCGGCCGTATGGTGAATCACGATTTTTTCCACATCCTGGACTTCCTCGGGCCAGATATCCTCACGGTCGGGACCGGCTGCTGCCGCAAAGCGCAGGCTCTCATCGGCGCCCCATTGCTTGCGGCTCACTATGCCAACGGGCTTGATGGCAGCCAGCGCGGCACCCTTCGGCACCAGTTGGAGGCGCACTTCAGCAGTGGGAGTTGACGACGTGGAGTCAATAGCGAACAGGCTCACGGCGCTGACTGAAGGCAGGCCTGGACCGGCGGCAGACAGCGTGATACGGTACTGGGCGTAGTGCGCGCCGTCGACAAAGGCCAACGTGCTGAAAACCTTCTCTCTGTCGCCGAGGGCTGAGCCCCCTTCACCCTCGATTTCGTACCACGGCGACCAGACCACTCCTTCGGGGCTCGTGCGTAGAGCAAAGGCAACGTCAGTCTCGGGAGCACGGCTTAGCGTCCAATGCGCCGCGAGCGAACTCGCGGTAAGGTCCAGATGAACTGCAGGCGAGGTGTAGCTACCCTCACCTGGCCAGCTCAGGGTCAGCGCGGGGGAATCTGCATCGCCGGCGAGAACCAGCCCACCGTCGAACTGGCCGGCCGCGAAATCAGCGCGACGCTCGTGATCGACGCGTCGCATTTGCGTGCGCACGACGCTGGTGCTCTCGAGCACAGGCACGACCGGAGACAGGGACACGAGAAAAACGATCAACGTGGCAAGGATAAGCGCCAGTCCGACCTTGCGATAAGGCATAGAGAGATCCCCATTTATGACGAGAAAATAGACACGCTGCTGCGCTAGGAAAATCCAGCTCAATTTTTTCCATTGTAACAAAGAAGTGACGCTTGAGCAAGACGCGTCATTGACGAGGGTGCGGAACACGTTTCCACAGCAGGGAGCCCAGCAGGGCTAGGAGAGATCAAAATGAGGACAATCACGGCAGGCGACAGGTCGCGCGGCGAATGAATTCACGCGCAATCCTTCCGCAGAAGGACGAAACCTGCCTTCGCAGGTTGGGCGAGTCGGCGTAGGCCGTCCTTCCGAGGAAGGATTGGCCAGCCCGCGACTACAGCAGCCGCGAGATTATGAAGCAGGCTTACCGCGCAAGACTTTGACCCGCACCCCATTGACGACGACCATAGCTTCTGCTAGATTAAGCGAGGCAGCCAGGTCGAAATCTTTTGGGTGCAGGAGGACGAAATGGACGTCATCGATGCGCTGAACTCGCGGCAGTCGGTCAGGGCTTTCAAGTCAAATCCAGTTAGCAAGGAAAAGTTGCTGAAGATAATGACCGCGGCGAACAGAGCGCCTTCGTGGGCGGACACGCAGCCGTGGGAGATCTTCGTGGCCGGGGGTGAGACTTTGAGCCGGCTGCGGCACGCCTTTCTGGTGCGGTTCGACGAAGGTGGGGCTCCGCATCCGGACCTCGAAAGGCCGCAGGGCTGGCCGCCAGAATTGCAGCGGCGAATGGATGAAAACACTGCCCATCGTTTTTCGATTATGGGGCTGGGACGGAACAACGAGCCAGCCCGTCGCGGTAATTCCCGTCGGGGCTATGAGGTATTCGGCGCGCCGGTGGTGGTCTTTCTTTGCCTCGATCGAAGGTTGACGCCGTGGTCCATTTTCGATGTGGGGATGGTGGCTCAGAGCATTATGCTCGCGGCCAAGGGGCTCGGTGTGGACTCTATCCCAGCGGTGAACCTGGTTAACTACCCAGACTTGATCCGCGAAGAGCTGAGCATTCCAGAAGACCTGATGATCTTACTGGGCATCGCCCTTGGTTATGCCGACGAGGAAAATATCGTGAACAAGCCGCGTAGCCTTCGGCGGCCGGTGGAGGAAGCGGTGCGATTCATCGGGCTATAATACTCTCTCGGCGATTTTTTTGCTATGGCGTGGGCGAGACCGACGCGTCCTTCGGCGGAAGGACGCGTCGGTCGGAACCCCGACCATCATCATTGGCCATCATTCCGACGAATAACGGGAAATCGGAGGATCGCTACTTACGCGTGATCTGTGCGCCTGTAAGGGGCAGACAGTCAATCTTTTTCCCGATAGCGTTTCCCACGGCGCTGGCCACGGATGGGGCTATGGGACATAATGCGCCCTCTCCCACCTCTTTGGCGCCGAACGGTCCCTCGGGGTCATCCGTCTCCACGTGCGCGATGGTTACGGGCGGCATCTCCAGCGCAGTGGGTATCTTGTAATCCAGGAACGACGGATTCATCACTCGCCCCTCCTCCAGGGTCACGTCTTCCATCAAGGTCCATCCCAGCGCCATATGAACAGAGCCCTCCAACTGTCCCTCAACGGCCAACGGATTGATGGCACGTCCGCAATCGTGGGTGCTAACAACGTCGAGCAAGGTGACCTCGCCGCTCTCTGGATCCACTTCGACCTCGGTCACGTGCGCACCGAAACCGTAAGCAGGGTAATTGATCTTATCGGGCGGATCGTACGTGCCCTCGCCCACCAGCGGCTTGCCCAGGCGCCTGAGGTAGATCGCGTGGGCCAGGTCTCGAAACGGCTTCGTCCTGTCGGCACTGCCTTTGACGAACACCTTGCCTTCGCGGATCTCGATGTCGTCGGCGTTCGCCTCCAACAGGTTCGACAGCTCGACCAGCAGCTTCTGTTTCAGGTCCGCCGCCGCCGATCTGGTCGCGTTGCCCGCGTACATCGTTTCACGGCTGGAGAAGTTTCCCAGGTCCACCGGCGTGATATCCGTGTCGGCCCTCGTGAGTCGCACGTCGGCGAAGCTAAGTCCTATCTCCTCGGCCACTATCTGCATAAGCAGAGTATCGCAGCCCTGGCCGGAGTCGGTGGCCCCTGAGAGCAACTGGACCGAGCCGTCTTCGTTCAATTTGACGATGGCCGCCGAATAGACCGGCAGATCCGGGCGCAGTCGGTAGCTGGCGCCGGAGTAGAAGCCGCTGCAGCCAATACCAATGCCCCGATTGGGAGGCAACTTGCCCCTCTTTTCTTGCCATCCAGACTTTTCGGCCACCGCCCGAATACATTCCTCCAGGCTCCCGCTATTGATGTGAAAGCCGTTGAGCGTGACATCGCCTGTTCTCAGGCCATTCTTGATCCGGATTTCCAGCGGGTCCATACCAAGGTCCTCAGCCAGGCGGTCCATCTGCATCTCGCTGGCGAAGTGCACCTGAGGAGCGCCATGCCCGCGCATAGCGGCGCTGATTGGGTTATTTGTGTATACTCTCAGCCCCTCGTATTTGAAGCTCCCGAGACGGTAGGGAAGATTCAGCAGGTAGCCGCAGAGCACGACAGTGACTACGCCTAGACCGTTGTAGGCTCCCCCGTCGAGAACGCACTTGGCCTGTCTGGCAAGGATGGCACCATCTTTCGAGACGCCTGTCTTCAACTGGATGGTGATGGGATGGCGGCGACGGGTGGCCACGAACACCTCTTCTCTGGAGTAAACTATCTGCACTGGTCGGCCGGTCTTTTTTGACAGAAGCGCCGCGCAGAACTCCAGGGCGTACATTCCATCCGCTTTTCCCCCGAATCCCCCACCGATGAGAGGCAGGATAACCCGCACGGCGGTGGCCGGCATTCCCAGGGTGAGGGCCAGATCGTTCTTAACGTAATAGGGCACCTGGGTCGAGGTCCAGATAGTCAGCTTGCCCGAGGCATCGAAGTGGGCGAGGCAGGCATGCGGCTCCATCGGCGCGTGCGCCTGGCCGTGGGTGGAAAAGCGATCCTCGCGGATGTGGTAAGAATCGGCAAATCCCTTCTCGACATCGCCGAGATCGAAGACAATGCGGCGAGAAATGTTGCCGGGCGCGTGGGCGTGAATCTGCGGCGCGCCCGGGAGCAGCGCCTCATCCGGGCTGAACACGGCAGGGAGCTCCTCGTACTCCACATCGATCAGCCTCAAGGCCTCCTCCGCCACGTCCTCGTCTATGGCCGCCACGGCGGCCACCTCGTCACCGATGTAACGGACCCTGTCCATTGCCAACGCGTGCTCGTCCATGTGCTTCGGACCAAAGCGTGGAGCGCCGAACTTCACCCCCAGGGTGTCACGGCCAGTGATGACCGCCTTAACCCCTGGCAGACGCTCGGCTCGGCTCGTATCGACACGGAGAATCCGCGCGTGGGGCAAGGGGCTCCTCAATATCTTCCCGCGCAACATACCTGGCATTGTGAAGTCGCCCGCGTACATCCCCTGGCCGGTGACCTTGGCCAAGCCATCTGTTCTAGGCAGCCGCTGCCCGACGATCGAGTATTGTCCCAACGCGCACCTCCTGACCGATCACGACATTCAATCAGACCAGCGACCAGTTTAGCACACATTAAGTGGTGGTTCAATAATAAGAGTTAAGCGGTTGGGTATGGGCTAACCGCGAAGGGTGCTAAGAACACAGAGGTATCAAAGGGATTCTTGGGGTCTTACCCATACATTTTGTGGCATAGCGACGACTTTAATTGCGGGGGCCGAAACAATGAGGGGGGCGAGACCGACGCGTCCTTCGCGGAAGGACCCGTCCTTCCGCTGAAGGACGCGTTGGTCTGAACCTCGACCGGCAAATGAGCCACGCGAAACCTTGCAATGGGAACGAGTTTGGGGCGATTTTGGCGTGAGGGAATGGTTTCTGCTAATATCACAGAGGATGGCCACGCGGAGATAGGCGCTGCGGTACGGCCGAGAGAGCGCAGGACGGGTCGAGAGAAACAGCACCAGGTGTCGGGCTCTGTCTGTTGCCCAGGACCTCGTTTTGAGGAGAGCCGATTGTTCTCGGGAGAGCGGAAAGAAGATGCCACGACGGGAGTAGACGGCGAGATGGCCGCCGCCATTCGCCGCGCGAAGTCCTATGACCGGGCGGCGTTTGCCGACATCTATCGCTTCGCCATTGTCCCCATCCACCGATACGTTGCGGCGCGCACGAACACTGTCGAGGAAGCCGAGGACCTGACGCAGGAGGTTTTCATAGCGGCGCTGGCGGGGATCGGGGGGCTGCGAACCGAAGATGAGGCCGGGCTTTTGAGCTGGCTTTTTCAGATCGCCCGCCATAAGCTGGCCGATCGCCTGCGGCAGCGGTATCGTCGCCCAGTGGCCCCAATCGAGGACGCCGGCGAGCTTGAAGCTTGGCAGCCCAGCCCGGACGAGCTAGCAGAAGCGGCTGAAGAGCGCGCGCAACTGCGCCAGGCCCTTGGGCACCTGACGGACGAACAGAGGGACGTTATCGTTTACAAGTTTGTGCTGGGATACGATAACGAACGAACGTCGCGCCTGCTCGGGAAGAGTATCAACGCCGTTAACCAGCTCCAGCACCGGGCGCTGGCAAGCCTGCACAGGGTTTTGCAAAGAACGGAGAAGGTCCGATGACCACTTTGGAAGAAGATAAAAGATTTGCCGATGCGCTGGAGGAATGCTGTCGCCGGGTGCGGCGCGGCGAGATACTGGAGCACTGTCTGGCCGATTACCCTGGCGATTTTCGAGATGAGCTGACACAACTGGTCCCGCTGGCATGCCGCATTGGCCAGGTTGGCCGTGACCCCGCGCCGGAGTTCCAGTCTCGACTCGAGCAGCGTCTTTTGACGTCAGTTGACGCGGCACGTCGAGCAAGGCGGACCGGAATGGCGGGACGCGTCGGGTCCTTCTTCATTTACGTGGCTGGGGCAATCCCGGCTATGCGGATCGCCGTGATGATGCTGGTGGCACTCGTTCTCTTCGCCGCCAGCGGGGTTGGAGCGATCCAGGCCTCTGAGGATAGCCTGCCTGATGAGCCACTGTACAGCCTCAAGGCGGCTCGCGAATGGGCTGAGCTACTGCTCGCCCGGAACGATGGAGCGCGGGCTGACATCGAGGCACGGCAAATCGGACAACGCGGGCGCGAAATGGAACGTGCGTTGCAGATGGGCAAGTCTGGGCGCGTCGTGGATGAGGTCGCAACCAGAGCGGCCAGGTCAATCGAGCGGCTCGTCGACCGGGCGTTGCTGTTGCGGGCAAGCGGCAATCCTCGTCCAGCAAATCGCACTCTGGCTGTGGTTCGCGTCCTGCAACGCCGTCTGGCTCGTCTGGCGAGCCAAGCTTCACCATCCGTCTTGCCGGCGATTGAGCGACTGCAACTCATCCTCGACAAGCAGGAGGAGCGACTGACTTCACCGATCAAGCGATTCTCTCCAGCAGGGCTAGCGGGAAGTGGGAACATACCGAAGCCATAGGGAGACCGGGCGCACCGGCAACCTTATCCAGATCATCCACCGACAGGTGCTCTCCCGTGAAAAGGTTGCGATATCTCCAGCCGATCTGGTCGTGCGGGAGGGCGAGTCTTGTTCCTTTCCACACCTTCTGTCCGAGCGGTGGCTGTTCGATTCCAGCCGTTAGGCCAACCACCAAACGCGGAGCAACGACCAGCACTGCCTTCTCCCCAAGGGCTCGTGCGAAACTGCACACGTGGTCTCGCGCCTCCCCACGCACAGATAACGGAATGTATCTACCTTCACTTAAGAGATCGTGATGTTCACGACGGTAATTGAGCGCGATGTATATCAGATACAACTTGATCCGGCCATCCTCGATAGTATTGACGAGCTCACGAGCCAGCTTCAGGCGCAGCCGTCCGTCACGATCACGATGCAGCGAGCGTTGAAGATCAGCCAACAGGGACTGGCGCCGTGGGTAGTCTACAGGCCTCCGATTGTCCGGGTCCACCAGACTGTAGTCCCACAGCTCAGTGCCCTGGTAGATGTCAGGAACGCCCGGCGAGGCAAGCTTCAGCAGCGTCTGGGAGAGAGCGTTGTACCGGCCGTAATAGGCAACGCGGCGCTGGAGAGCCAGCAGGTCGTCGATGAACGGATCGTCGCTCTTGTCGGGGAGCAAACGCTGGACGAAATCCTGGACCGCCCTGTCATACTGTTCGTTAGGGTTAACCCAGCTAGTATGTACTTTGGCCTCCTTGGTCGCCTTGTGCATGTAGGCGGCGATGCGCTCTCGGAAGCTGGCGAATTCCTCAGGGGGGAGAGGTCCGTCCGGCCAGGTTCCCAGCAAGGTCTGGTAGAGCAGGTACTCGTCATTGCGGTCGGGGGCATTCTCGCCCTCCACCATCACCTTCTTCGGGTGGTTCATACGGCTCCAACGGATCAAGGCGCTCTTCCATTCGTCGGGAATCTCGGACAGCACGTCAATGCGGGCTCGCACGTCTTCGCTCCGCTTGGTGTCGTGAGTTGAGGTAGCGAGCATCGCATGCGGCCAATGTCGTTGGCGCTCGGCGTTCTGCCTATGAAACTCCGCAACCGATACACCAAACCGCTCAGGATGGCCACCCACTTCGTTTAGAGAGACGAGGCGGTTGTAAGTATAGAAAGTTGTATCCTCAACGCCCTTGGCCGTGACTGGTCCTGTTATCTGCTGGAACTTCATCACCAGATCGACCAATGCCTTCTGATCAATCTCAGAGAAGCTCTCCAGGTTGCGCAACAGAAGGGAATCGCGAATGAAATCGAATATCGCTCCGGCTGTCCTGGGGTTCCGCTTCTTGGCCTCGGCCACGGCCGCTTCAATGTAACTCTGGTCCTGTTGGCCGACATTGTCTGGGCCAGTTATGTAGGTGCGGTATACCGGGAGAGCGGCGATTACTTCGCGGATCGCGAAGGTAAGACTGTTGAGGGTGAAGTCTCTGTAGAGCCGATTCTTCTCCGCAATACGCTCGAGCTGATGGCCCAGAGCGTTGATCTCACTGACCATAGAAACCAGCATTATCATCTTTTTCTTCGAATTGGTGAGGCCAGAGAAACTCACATCCTCGCCCACAAACCTGCCATAAATTCCGTCAAAAGCCTTGCCGCGCCTGATGTCCACAAAGAGACCGTTCACGGCATTGAGAAAGTCGTAGCCGGTGGTACCACTGACTGGCCACGCGTCTGGGAGGTTTTCACCTGGCGAAAGGATCTTTTCAGCCACTACGTAGAGAGGCCACCATGGAGCAGAGGCACCGTCGAGACCTGTACGTCGTAGGAGCCACGCCGAAGCAGCTTCGTTAAGCTCGTCGCGTGAGTAATCCGAGCCGAGACGATGCTCAAGTTTGTGTAGAAGGTAGCTCTCCTGAAGTAGCTGGAAGTAACGCTGTGGATTCCACAGGCCATCTGGGTGATCGATCCGCATGCCGGTAGCTTTGCCTTCGGTCAACAGCCGTAGGATCAAACGATGTGAAGCTTCAAAGACCTCGGGTAGCTCCATGTGGATGGCAGCCAACTCGTTGATGTCGAAAAAGCGGCGGTAGTTTATTTCCTCAGCGGCGACTCGCCAAAAGGCGGGACGGTAAGCCTGTTCATCGATCAACCTGTCGAGCAAATCGAAACTGCGGGCATCGCCCACTGTGCCATTAAACGTCTGAACCGCCATGTCGATCGCGGCCCGCACATAGGCGCATGCCCGGTACAGGGCCGCGATGCGCCCTTTTATTATTTCCTTTTCCCTGTTCCGCTCCGCGACCTTCTCGGGCTCCGATTCAGTTCGTTCGGGCAGATAACTCAACGCTGTGAGGATGCTTTGCAGCTCTCGCACGTGTTCGTTTTCCTCGCCGAGCGCCTGAACCAGAGTACCGAGCTGATGTTTGAGAATACTGCTGTAAGTGCGTGGAGCCACCGGCAGCTTGACATCACAATAATAAATGAAAAACGCCCCGTTCTCGTGGGCTAGCCGGAACTTACCGTTTTCCAGCACCCTGCCGTACTGGTCCTCCAGCATTGGCAGCAGCACCTTGTCGTGAAGCTCAATCTTCACCGGGTGCCAATCGATGTCGAAATAGGTAGCATAGACCGAGCTCGGGCCATTCTCCAGAACGTCCATCCACCAGGCGTTGCCGGCATCGCCAATTCCCATGTGGTTTGGCACGACATCCAGTATGAGCCCCATATTGCGCTTCCTCAGCTCTGTGGAGAAGGCTTCAAAATCCTCCGCGCCACCAAGAGCTGGGTTGAACTGGCTATGATCGCAGATGTCGTAGCCGTGGCTGCTTCCAGACCGAGGATTAAGGAGAGGGGAGGCATAGCAGTCGCCGGTCCCCAGGTTGTGGAGATAGGGCACCAGGGCCTGGGCATCTCGAAAAGTGAAATCTGGCCTGAACTGGAGGCGGTAGGTGGCAGAGGGGATATGTCGTTGAGCGGCTATTTCCTCAGCCTGGGCAAAAATGCTAGCGGTCTGTTTCGACGAATTCTCATGCATCTCTACAACCCCTGTTACCCGGATTCCCAGCTCCTCGCCCAGCTTAACAAAATGCATGAACGACACCTGGTCCAGCCGGTTACTTCGCGGAATTCCCGCCTGCAAAAGCGCACGAATCGCCTGCAGCCTCTCGAAATAGATGTTTTGTACTTTCCACAGATCGACTTCGAACGGCAGCGAACGAACTATGTCCATGATCCTCCGCAGCCGTTGAAGCAGGATGATGTCCAGAGGATTTGTGCGGAACTGGGCCATTGTTCGCTCGATACTGCGCCGCAGAGCATAACCCAGGCCCGATCCATCAAGGGGAATGCCCCATTCTCTGGCCTCCTCCACAAGAGAAGCGACGCTTTCAAGGTCAAGCTCGTCGCTATCGAAAGCACGCCGGAGGCCGTTGTTGAGAGCCAGTTCAGAAGCGGCCTGCCAACCCTTGGGCAAAGGGGCTCCCATATCCAGGAGGGAGCGCATAGTCGGCGCGTGGTGTTCATAGACCTGGCGAAACACAGCCTCGGTGTCGGCCAGCGTCGAATGCAAGAGCGCCGCCAGTATCTTGCGCTGCTCGTCCCGAAAAAGCATCCGCAGCGAGTACGTCCGATGGCCGAAGCCCTTGTCCACCAGTCGGACTAGCCCGGTAAGGTCAGCTCGGGCAAACGCTTCGGACATTCCCCGCACGAGCGCGGCATATTCATCTTCGCCTCGCGACTTGCTGATGCCGCCGCTGAGGTTATGATCGCCGAGGTGTAGAACGCCGAAATCAACCCTCTCTGCTTCATGGGTGATTTCCGAAGAAATGCTTGCCTTTCCAAACGCCAGCTTGACTTTTCCCGTTTGCAGCACAGAATAGGCCTCACGGCTCACCGTATAGCAATACACGTGAGCCTCATCCGCATAATCCTCGAACAGGGAACTGATGGCGTAATGAGCACCCACCTGTCGCAGGTCGGCGAGGCCCGGCTTTACCAACTTCTCATAGATGAGGCGACCATCGCGGAAATCCGGAATATTGCTCTTCGCCGCCGCGAGCAGATCGAGGAATCGTGGCTCAAGCGATTCGTCGAAGACCTCCTGGGCCAATTGGAGCGTGCGGCCCGCATACTGCAATATCTGCACCGTCTCGATCCCCGACAGCTCATCGAAGAACCAGCCGCAGCTCGTGTACATCAGCATGGCATGACGCTGCATCTCCAGGAGCTTAAGCGCCAGCGTCCTCTCAGATTCGTTCAGACCACGGGCTGCGTGCCGGCCCAGGAACCTGTTAACATTTTCCGTCGAACGATTGAGAACGACAGAGATATACTCATCCCTGGCCACCCAAGGGTCTTTGAGAATAAGGCTTCCGTTCTTCTCGTAGCTTGAGGCCACGAAAGCGCGCAGCCAATCCAATGCCTTGCGCAGTGGGCCCCGCCACGACTGGTTCCAGCCTGGGCGTGCACCCGAGTTACAGCCACAGTTGCTCTTCCAGCGCTCAATCCCGTGGGCGCAACTCCAGGACGTGTTCTCAATGATCTCTACCTCGTGCGTTGGGGGATGCTTCTCCAGATACTCGCCGTAGTTGGTGAGGCGGGCAAGCTCGTTGGCCTCGATATGATGGAGCGCGTAGGCAAGCGCCATATCTCCGTGCCGGTGGTGGTGACCGTAGGTCTCGCCGTCTGTCGCAATGTGCACCAACGGCGACCAGGAGCGAGGTGGTGAAAAGGTGCCGATAAGACGATCGGCCAGATTCTCGCCATTATTGAGCAGCCCTTCAAAAGCGATGGCGCGGGAAACCGGGCCATCATAGAAGAACAGGGTTATCTTCCCACCCGAAGGCAGACGCAGATCGTAAGCCATAGTGGGATCGATGCGTCCGCCATCGACATCTTGCCAGACGCGGTCGCCGATTCTACGCACACGACAAGCTTGCTGAGGGGCCAGGATCGTGAATCGTATGCCCAGTCCGGCCAGGATATCGAGGGTCTCCAGATCAACGGCGGTTTCGGGAAGCCACATTCCCTCTGGGAACCTGCCGAAGCGATGCTCGAAGTCTCGAATACCCCAAAGCGCCTGGGCGCGCTTGTCTCGCGCGTTCGCCAGTGGCATGATCACGTGATTGTAGGCCTGGGATATGGCCGAGCCGTGACCAGAGAACAACTCCTGGCTCTCCGCGTCAGCCTGCAAGATCGCCGCATAGACGTCGGGGGCCCTTTCTTTCATCCACGCGAGCAGCGTAGGGCCGAAGTTGAAGCTCATCCTGGCATAGTTGTTCACGATCTTGACTATCCTGCCTTCGCCGTCGAGAACGCGCGAAGCCGCGTTCGGTCCGTAGCACTCAGCCGTGATCCGCTCGTTCCAGTCGTGGAAAGGATAGGCAGAATCCTGGATTTCTACGGCCTCGAGCGTCGGGTTCTCGCGCGGTGGCTGGTAGAAGTGGCCGTGAATGCATACATAGCGAGTATCCAATGCGTCTTGCTCTCCTTGGGCCGAGGGCCTGCGGGAAGCTTACCGATATCCCTCGGAAACTACCCCTCGGAAACTGCTTTCACAAAGCGCTATTAAGTAAGTCTACCACAGAGTGCCAAAAAGCTTCACGTTTTGCCATTCGATGAACTGAGGTGGGAACAACAGAGCCAGGGGCTATTATTCCCCTGGCTCTGTCGAACGTATCAGCACCGTGCCCCTTCCAAGTGCCTACGAGGTTAGCTGACGGGTTCGGCCTGAAAGAGTTGGCCTATCCGGCTTACGCCGGAATTCACCCCATGAATTGGCTCCCCCGTTTCCCTCGCGGGAATTCGGCCCCGATTACGTTTTCACGCTCGGTAGCTCGGCGCCATTACGCACACGCCGTGTATATGAGTTGTTGCAAGAATTGTACCAGCCTCCCCGATGCACAAGGATGGTTCAGGAAACAGGTCTATATTCCAACCAACCAGCACGTGATTAGACAAGTAACGTTATCAGTCGCCACACCATACCACGCTATCGTTATTGGGCTTGAATGTCTGTTGACATCGACCGTGCCGTATGCTAGTATGTTCATCGGGAATTGGCATCACCAGCCGGCCCATTATCGCATCAATTGAATAGGGTAGATGGCCGAATCTTCTACGGAAGAACGGGGGAACCAGGTAATTGGGGTGAATTCTCGAGTTTGAGATAGGGCAGCTCTTTCAGCCCGAACCCGTCAGCTAACCTCGTAGGCACGTGAGAGAGGCGTAGCTAGACCAAATCAGATCCGAGGCTATGTCCTCGGGTTTTTGTTTTGGCGAGCAACCAGTGTGCAAGCGATGAGGCACGCACTGGCGACTCGAATAGCCTTACCTGGCTTCCCCACAGGAATCTCAGTGGCAAGGAAAAACTTGCGCTCTATGATTTCGGGAGGGAGAAATGGCGATCGTATTGCGGTACGGTGGAGGAGAGACCGGCAACCGTGGCCAAGCGCGTGAGACGGGCGTCAACGAGCTCGTTGGCGTGGGAATCGACGATTTAGCCAAGTATCGCATCGTGCAGTTCCTTTGCAGCAGGCCGGATACGTGCTGGAACGCGGTAGAGTGCGCCGAGAATCTGGGTCTGCGCCCAGTCGAGCGCACCGTAGCCGAACTGGACGAACTCGTGGGACAGCACATTTTGGAGAAACAAGATGCAGACAGTCTTCCTCGGTACAGATTGACCACCGACAGGAGAACGCGCCGCGATCTTTCACGGCTGCTTTCCGTTGCGCAGGCCCCGCTGCGCGGTGGACTCGTTCTAGCTCGACTGGCATCTGGATCGGTGGAGCGCGTTAAGCGAGAAGTCAGAAGAAACAAACGAGGCAGGCGGGCTCTTGGCGTTTGCTCCACAGTGAATTGCAGGACTGGTGATATTTGATGATGGACGAGCAAACGGTTAAGGAATACACGCCGACGCAGATGTTGTTTCTGAGACGCCTGGAGCATTTGTTAGAAATGCGCGAGCGGCTGGAAGGAAGTCGTCGCGTGTCGTGGCCAAACAAGTTGGTCCCGTTGGCGATCCACTCCACGCTGCTGGATTGTCGGGAACTGGGTGTCGAAGGCGAGGCGCGGCTCATTATGGAAAGCCATGGCGCAGAAGCCTAGAAGACAAGCGGGTAAGGCAGCGCACCAGTTGTTGACAGTGAGCACCCCTTATAGTATATTATCTCCGCCCTGACAATCATCCTTTCGCCTTGAAGCCTCCGAAGGATTCGAAAGGTTCGAGACAATCCCGTGATAATGCAACTGAATACAAAGAAACGCACACCAGAAAGGAGCGGGTGGCAATGGACATCGACCAGTTTCTAGATCTGACCAAGAGGAGAAGAAGTATTCGGAGGTTCAAGACGGACCCTGTTCCCGACGAATATGTAGAGAAGATACTCGAGGCCGGGAGATGGGCGATGTCTGGCGCCAACGGCCAGCCGTGGGAGTTTATCGTCGTCAAGGACCCGGAAATTAGGGAAAAAATCGCCCAGGCCAAGGATCAGTCGCAGGAAACGAGCGCCGCGATAGAGATCAGCCGTGTGCCCGAGATGAGGCAACCGCGCTATCGAGGTCTTCCGGATATCCCGCCGGAGCAAGGATTCAGGGATGCGCCTGTGCTGATCTTCGTGTGCGCCGATCCACGGACAGCTCAAGCCACCGTGCTGGCGCAGCTCGTCGATCGCCGCTGGGTAGTCGACGAGAACTCTACCAATGCCACTTACGCCTTGCACCTTGCGGCGGCAGCCTGTGGGCTCGGCTCGCAGTGGGTGACCGTCCTCGAGCCGTTTGAGGAACGTATCAAGCCGATCCTTGGCGTGCCACCCATAATCAGGGTGATGAATCTGATTCCCATTGGCTATCCCGCTTACGTGCCCAAACCCACATATCGTCGCGACCTCAAGGAAATAGTTCACTCCGAGCAGTACGATATGTCCAAGTATCGCTCCCATCAGGATGTTCAGGATTTCATATTCAAGCTCAGAGAGGTATCGAAACAGGCGTATCCATTGAAGTAGGAGGCAAGGGTAAGTGAACATCGACGAGTTTCTCGCCCTGACCAGGAGAAGAAGGAGTGTTCGCAGGTTCAAGCCAGACCCTGTCCCCGACGAATATATAGAGAAGATACTCGAGGCCGGGAGATGGGCGATGTCTGGCGCCAACGGCCAGCCGTGGGAGTTCATCGTCGTCAAGGACCCGGAAACCAAGCGAAAGATAGTAGAGGCCAAGGGGGAGAACCAGGATCTCGTCGGCGCGATGGAAGTGAGCCGGGTGCGAGAGATGCGGCAGCCTCGCTATCGAGGCATGCCCGAGGTGCCACCGGAGCAAGGGTTTGACGAAGCCCCGGTTTACATTTTCGTATGCTCCGATCCGCGGACGGCCCAGGCAACCGTGCTGGCGCAGCTCGTCGATCGCCGCTGGGTGGTCGACGAGAACATCAGCAACGCCACTTACGCGCTACAACTGGCGGCAGCCGCCTGTGGGCTGGGCGCACAATGGGTAACACTGCTCGAGGATTCCGAGGAGCGGATGAAACCGATTCTGGGGGTGCCGCCGATCATAAGAATCCACAATATGGTCC
>JACPRP010000084.1 GCA_016189905.1 Chloroflexota bacterium
CACTGGACTAATACTCCACACTACGCCGGACGAATTGCGGCTGCTGATGATCGACCCGAAGCGCGTGGAACTGACACACTTCAACGATGTTCCCCACCTTGTGCGACCAGTGGTGGTCGAGATAGACAAGGCCGTGGGTGCGTTGAAATGGGTGACATACGAGATGGATCAGCGATACAAGCAATTCGAGAAAGAGCGGGTGCGAAACATCGAGGACCATAACAAGGTGATGGCAAAGATCGAGGAGCCGCTGATGTCGTACATCGTCGTGATAATCGACGAGCTCGCCGACTTAATGATGACCGCGCCAGAAGAGGTGGAGCGAACGATCTGCCGGTTGGCTCAGTTGGCGCGAGCAACAGGGATTCATCTGGTCGTCGCGACACAGCGTCCTTCGGTCGACGTCATCACCGGCTTGATCAAGGCCAACTTCCCCACCCGCATCAGCTTCACGATGACATCTCAGATCGATTCGCGAACCATCCTTGATATGCCTGGAGCGGAGAAGCTGCTGGGCAGAGGTGACATGCTCTACATGCCATCCGACGCCGCAAAGCCGATGCGCCTGCAAGGCGTGTACGTGTCGGACCAGGAAATCGAGGGCCTTGTCTCCTTCTGGCGCGCGCAGGGGCCGGCCAAATACATCGACGTTCTGGCTAATGCCGAGGCGTGGTTGGCGGATGGCTCGGAGGGCGAGAAAGATGAGCTCTACGAAAAAGCCCTCGACCTCGTCCGCCAACACAGCCACGTTTCGACGTCGCTTTTGCAGCGTCGCCTGCGAATCGGCTACTCTCGCGCCGCGCGTCTGATCGACCAGTTGGAAGAGGAGGGTGTCATCGGGCCCTCGGAAAACGGCAAGTCCCGTGAGGTGTTATTGAAAGCAGACGCCGGCGCGTCGAACGATACCTCCCAACCCACGGCGGAAATCTCTCACGTGCAACAGTAGGATTCCCCTACGGTCTCCGGAACTACTTGCCCAACGCCCGCACATAGGCGAGCAGATCGCGGATCTGATCCTTACCAAAGGTCTTCCTGAAGCCGGGCATGCCGGTTCCCGACAATCCTTCAGTTGCTCCTTCGTTGCGCATAAGCACAGCTTCTAGGTTGGGCGCCGCGAAGTGATCAGGCTCATCGGCGGGGCGCCAGTCAGGTCGATCCGCTCCACGCCCTCGTAGCCCGCGTCGCGCAGCCAGGCAACGTACGTCGAGAAAGGGTAGACCTGGCCGTTGCGCGTCCGCAGGAACAGTCCAAGCGCATAGAGTGCAACAGAGCGGGAGGCGTGGATCTGCTCGCTGCGGACGACATCGACTACTGCCAGCTGTCCCCCGGGGCGCAGTGCCTCGTAAAGACGGGCCAGGATGCGCCGATTTGCAGCCTCGTCGAAAAGATGGCAGACATTGCCGGCGAAAGCCAGGTCATAGCTCGCCGAGCCCCAGTCAACATCGAAAAAATCGCCACCTACATAATAGAATTGGGCCTCCAGTCCGGCCTTAACCACCGCCTCTTGCGCAACGGGTAAGACCGCTGGCAAATCGACGAGAGTCACGCGGCAGGACGGATCGCGCCGTGCGAGCGCGATGCTCCATGGCGCCGCCCCGGCGCCGACGTCGAGGACGCGCTGCCCGGCAGCATCAAGGTGCATGGCGGCACGCTCGGCGACGGGAGCGAATAACGTTCCGAGCACTGGCGCCAGATCAGGATAGATAATCTCGGCGCCTGTCGGCGCGTCGCAATCAGCCGCCGGGCAATCGTCACGGATCGCTTCGCTCAGTCGATGCCAGATGGTGTACAACCCTTTCATACGTGATACGTCCGGCACGGCGCGACAAATGCCGTCGGCGCCAACCTCCACCAGACCGATGCTCTGCAGCGCCGCCAGCAAAAATCGGGCGCCGCGTTCACTCATTGCACAATCGCGGACCAACGTCGGCACGTCAGCCGGACGCGTAGAGAGCCGGGCGAACAAGCCGAGGCGATCAGCGGCGTCGACCGCTGCGGCAGCGGCCAGAGCATCGGCGAGAAATGCCAATTTACCTGGCGCCAGGCCGTCAGGGGACAATGCGTGACTCGTCACGAGACCACCTCCACTACGCCTGCGGCGCCGTCGATGGTGACTATCTGTCCGTCTCGTAACGTAGAAGTGGCATTCCCCGTAGCCACGACCGCGGGCACGTGGTACTCACGCGCAACGATGGCGGGATGCGACAGGATGCCGCCGCCGTCCGTTACCAGCGCGCCTACGCTGGGAAACAGGATCGACCAGGCCGGCTGAGTAATGGGGCAAACCAGCACATCCCCAGGCTGCAGCTTGAAGAACTCGGCCTCCTTCATAATCACTCGCACGGGCCCCGTATAGCGCCCCGCTGAGGCAGCCAGGCCATGGAGACCAGAGCATCCCGCAGCCTTGGCCTGCTGCAGGTATTGCGTGGCATTGAACGCTTCCAAAACCCACGTCAAGCTCTCCAACACTAGACGCACCTCGGGCGGGAAAGCGGCGGTGGAAGGAGGCGTCCCAGGAGGTGTTCCATAGAACGTGGGCCCCGGATGGGCTTTGACCCAGGCCAGCTCCCCCTTGCGACGCGCTACTTCTGCTTGTCGGCGATCGGCCCCTTTGAGAGCCGACCGCACTTCCTCAATCTCCAAAAAGATTACGTCGTCTCGCCGATCGATCTGCCCCCGCTCGGCCAGACGACGGCCGATTTCGAGTATAGCGTAGCGCAACAGCGCAAGCGGGAGGTTGTTCAGGTAGAACTCGTGGTCCTCACGAATGGGGAAGGCGCGTTCGGCCCGCGCGAGGGTTCGCTCGAAGCGTTCTCGATCTGTCTGAGGACGATTCGCAAGCAGGCTCCTGGCTTCAGCGAGCGCTGCCGCGCGCTTCTGTCGGAGCTCCGTCGCATCCGCCTCAGGGTCGTAGCCACACTTGACCTGGTCGCGGATGAGCCTGAGCACAACCTCGGGCTTTTCCTCTAGCGTGGCCTCGGCGAGCTCGAAGGCGGAGGTACGACAGCCGAACTCACGCAGATAAGCGGCGAAGGCGGTGGCGAAGGCCTCGTCTACCTCAGCCAATCGACGCGCAGTATCGTTTCCGATGCGACTTAGCAGGCCGGGCACCCGGGGGCTGTTTTGAGCCATGCGCGCCAGCTCGGCAAGCCTGCGAGTTGGCTCGCTCGTCCTCTCGGATAGCCCACTCAGGAGGTCGAAGGTATGGCGGTCGTCCCAACCGAGGAGGTCACGGCAAGCGAAGGTTAGCTGTGCCACCAGGAAATCGGCACATTGGATCTGGGCGTGGACGTCGAGGTTCTCTTTCACGAAGGTCAGGGCTTCCGCGAGATGCCCCTCTAACGCCTGGTCCGACAGAGAGGCCAGGTTAACCTTCCGCAGTTCTGCAGCGCGGGCTATCGCGCTCGGCTTCCATTCGGAGTACCATCGTTCGACAAAGCTCCCCACTTTATCGGACCGGATCAGGTCTGCCATGCCCCTAACGCGGCGGCGCATATCAGGCACCAAGCGGATGAGCAGCGGCATGAGCCATGCCGGGGGCGCCGGACGCTCCTTGCCGCCAGGAGGCACTACGCGAGCGTACAACCATCCGCCGATCTCGCGAAACTGGATGCCGTCGATTGGCAGAGAGAGTTCAACCATCATCCGCTTCATTGCAGCCTCGTGGAGAGGGATCACAGATGAGCGGAAAACAGGTGATAGGGGCTCCGGGCAATGGCTATTGTCTCGCTCCCAGAATCCGGCCGGCACTTCGACCGGTACCGGGATCGGCTCGATCGCCGGCTCAGGCAGGGCCGTTATGGGCCGTGCCTGAAGAAGGAAGAGCTGTCCGCCGGCAAGCGCCCATTCGATATCCTGAGGACAGCCGAAATGCTCCGCCACGCGCCATGCCATGTCGGCGACCGCCAGCGCCTGCGTAGCCTCGATAGCACCTTCCGGTGCGTTTCGGCAGATGGCTTCTCTGCCACGTACCAGCCATTCATCAGGCGTGGCCCGGCCTGAAACCAGGCGCTCACCCAGTCCCCGCACGGCGCTGACGATCGCTTCGTTGCGGTCGCCAGTGACCGGGTTGGCGGTAAAGGCGACACCAGCGGCGTCGGCCGCGACCAACTGCTGGACGAGGATCGCCATTCCGCTCGGCTGCCCTTGCCGCTGGGCCGTACGATAGGCGGCGACGTGCGCTTTGAAAGCCGAGGCCCAGCACTGCCGCACCGCCGCCAAAAGCGCCTCCTCGCCGCGCACGTCAAGGACCGTCTCGTACTGCCCGGCAAAAGAGGCATCGGCCAGGTCCTCTGCCACCGCAGAAGAGCGCACCGCGAGAGGCAAGCCGTTCAAAGGCTGCACCGCCGCACGCAAGGCCTCCGCCAGATCCCGCGGCAACGTACCGCGAGCCACGGCTTCCGGTGGACTATCAGAGCCCAGCCCGTTTGCAGATATGAAGCGGTCAAAAGCGCTGGTCGTCAAAACGAAACCATCCGGCACCGGCAAGCCCGCTGGTATCAATTCGCCCAGGTTGGCGGCCTTACCGCCGACCAGGGCGATATCCGCCCAGGCCAAATCTCGCAGAGGAAGCACAAAATTCGTATCAATGCTTGAACGCGTAAGAGACATAATGGCACCTCCTATTCACGGCCTTAGAAGAATGATCCCATACTACGCGATGCTGAGGCTTACGGGCATCGGTAGCCCCTACGTAATCAGTGGTCCTGGCCTACGTATTGTGATGGACAGAGGGGTGACGTTCAGCCTGGGCTACGTATTGAATCAGCGCCTGGCGCGAGCTAAGGCCCAGCCGCGCGTAAATGTGCTCGAGATGGGTCGTCACTGTGCGAGGGCTCAGCACGAGACGCTTGGCGATCTCAGCGTTAGTGAGGCCCTGCGCGACGAGGCGCGCTACCTCCATCTCCCTAACGCTAAGAGGACCCTTTTCCCTTGAGGCGCGGCGGGTTTGAGGCGGGCGAACGCCCAGATCGCGGAGCAAAGCTCTCGCACGTCGTAGCTCGGACCGCGCGTCGAGCCTTTCAAAGACCGTCAGGCTTTCCTGGGCAACAGCTACAGCAGCAACTCGATCGCCGGCCGCCGCAACGTAAGCCCATTCCAGGTGCGCTCGCGCGCTCTCGAAAGGCATGTTTAGAGCGGCGGAGAGATCAGCGGCGCGCGCCAGGGGAGCGAGAGCGCCCGACGAGTCGCCGCTCGCCAAGCAGGCTAGCCCCTCGATGAATTTTCCTGACGCTATCGGATATGCAGTATCAGACGGCGCCAATGCCGCAAGTTCTTGGGCAGTAGCCAGAGCATCGCTCACCATGCCCGCCCTGGCTTGCGCCTCGCCCAGCAAAGCAAGTTTGAGCGGCAGCATTATCGCCTCGGCACCCGTAATGGGAACCGAGTCCGCAATCGCCTGAGCGCGGGTGAAATCGGCTCGTCGGACTGCTATCATGGCCTCGGCCAGGCCCGCGACTTTCCCGGGCCGATCAACCGGCCTGTCACCGCCGAAGAGAGACCGAGCTTCTGCAAGGCAGGCCTCAGCCTCCTCCAGTCTTTCGCTCCATGCCAGCAGCAGCGCCCTGAAGCCAAGCACATAAGCAGCTCCCCGGGCGACGCCAAGGCGGCGAGCGAGTACATCGGCCTGTCTAATGCGATCAAGTGCAGTGACCCAATTGCCGGCCGTGAATTCCAGAAGTGCAAGGACGCATTGGGGATATAGCTCCAGGGGCGGAGCGCCAAGGCGCCGCGCTAGCTCCAGGCTGTAAACAAGGTGTTGCCTGCCGCTCTGGGTATCGCCCAGCAGGTGCTTGAACCAAGCTAGCATATTATGCACGCGCTGGACCAGCAGTGAATCCTCTGCCTCCTCAGCGGCGACGAGCGCGAGCCGATACTCCTCGACCCCGCTGGCGTACTCCTTCTGCTCCATCAACAAGCCGGCCCTTACCAAATGGGCCAGTGCTGCTGTTCGTGGCGATCTCGAGCCATGGGCCACATCTGTTAGCTCGTCCAGGATGGGGACACAACCAGGGCAATCGCCCAGACGGCTGAGGATCAACGCGTGCGCGCCAAGCAGATCAGCCCGCTCGGGGGACGACCCCTGATCGGCCAGCGAGGCCAGGCCCGCCACCACATGCGTCTGTGCCGCCTCGAAGCCACCCCGGTCCCATTCCGCCAACGCCAGCAGGCGGCGGAGCCTGGCAGCATCGGTGCGATCGCCAGCCTGTTGCCGTGCGGCCAGCGCCTCGCCCCACATTGCGATGGCGGCACCAACCTCCCCCACGCGCTCCCACGCTTCGCCCAGTTTCTCCAAAGTGGACGGTAGCAACTGGACTTGATTCTCCTCACGGATGATCCCCAGGGCTGCGCCAAAGTAAGCTGCCGCCTGGTCATTGGCAAAAACCTCACGCGCCTGATCGCCCGCCTTGAGCAAGATTTCCAGCGCGCGACGACGGTCAGCTTCCCGACCCGCGCGGAAGTAATGATGAGCGAGACGACCGAAGGACTGCGCCGGGTCAGAAGGGTCATCGACTCCCCGCGCCTCAAGCGCCCTAGCAAAGCCAGCGTGAGCCCGCCGTCGTGTCATCTCAGGAAGCGCCGCGTAAGCAACTTCCTGGACCAGCGGGTGGCCCAGCCTGTAGCAAACATGCTCCGCGGCTAGCTCTTCAGCCACCAGCCCCGCCGCGCACAGGCGCTGCAACGCCGCTTCGAGCCGCTCATCGTCTAACCCGCTCACCGCATCAAGCAGATGAAAAGGTACGGCTTCACCGTTGACGGCAATCAGGTCGAGCACCCGCCGCTCTATCGCGTCCAAACCATCCAGGCGCTCCAGAATCAAGTCGCGCACGTCCAACGGCAGCATAGCCGCGGCTTCGGGAGCAAGCTCCCAGGCTTCGTCATTGCGAGCGAGTTGACCCGCATCCACCAGCGCCCGGATGAGCGCCGTAACGAAGAGCGGTATGCCCACTGCCCGCGCTTCGAGCACTTTCACGAGCTCAACCGGAGGCTCGGCGCCAAGCAAGTCGCAAGCCAGCTCGGCCGTCGAGCCTGCTTGAAGCCGCGTCAGCGTCACCTCTTCGCAAAGTCTCGCGCGCCGCAGGGATGCCACCAACCGGGCGAGCCGGCGGGCAGGATCAAGCTCATCGGCTCTATAGGCGACCAGCAACAACACACGCTGGTCGCCGAGGCCACGGGCGAGATAATGCAACAGCTCGAGAGAGGCCGCGTCGGCCCAGTGCAGGTCATCCAGAAAGATAGCGATCGGGCGCTCTCGAGCTATGCGCTCCAGCAGTCGCAATGTGGCTTCGAAGAGGCGCGTCTTCTCCAAAAACGGGTCACCTAACGGATCGGCTGCCGGCAGGCGCAGATCGGCGAATAAGCGACCCAGGTCGGGCAGCCCACCCACCAGATGGGCCTGACGGGCAGGATCGAGGTGACGCAGATGCGGACCGAGGGCATCGAGTATTAGAGCGTAGGCCAGGCCACCCTCCAGTGCATATGCCTGTCCTGCCAAAACGAGGAAATCGCGTGCGCGAGCCAGGTCGAGCACTTCACGCGCGAGCCGCGTCTTGCCGACCCCTGTCACGCCGGCAATAAACACCGTCGTGCCCCGCCCGCTGGCCGCGTTTGTCAGCATCGACTCCAGGCGGCGCATTTCATTGCCGCGGCCGACGAGATGAGGCTCCGCCGAGGCCGGGGTGGTCAATGTTGGCACGTGGTCGGAGCGACCGTCGCGCAAGTAGTGCATTTCATCGCCTCATAAGGTTTACCGCTTCATCGAGCATAGCAAACGACGTCGCCCGACCTATTCTATCACGTCGCCCACGACCAGACCAGTATCTTACGTCTCCAGCCGCCCACAATTTGACACTGCAATTAGATATTTGTATCATAATGTTGTTCGATATGCATCCCGTACCCAGAAATCGAAGCTGGCATCGCCGTCCGAATGGGCGACGGACGCGGTCAGGGAGACACCAGAAGCCTTCTGCAAAAGGCACACCGTAGCATCGGACAGGTAGCTAAGATATTCGGGCTACCGGCACAACGGATTTCGCTTTGTATTGGACGGGCAAATGAACTTCCTAGGGATCGGACCAGGTGAACTAATCCTCATTTTGATCGTCGCGCTCATCGTGTTTGGCCCCGGTAAATTGCCTGAGATCGGCAGCGCTTTTGGCAAGGGCATTCGTGAGTTCAGACGGGCTACGAACGAAGTGACGAAGGAGTTTTCGGAATCGGTGAGCGAGGTAAAGCAGCCGATCGATCAGATCAGGCAGCCTATCCAGGATGTCAGACACCTATCTGTGGCTGGCAACGCAACCGCCGAACAGGCGGAGGCGATGAACGTTATCTGCGACAAATGCTCCTTCTCGAATCCAGCGGCCAACAGGTTCTGTGGGCAGTGCGGCGTTGAACTGGTGGCGACGCAGGCGAACGTCTAATACTTTTTTCTCTCTCAGAATTTCGCATAGCTTTGATGCTGGTGGGGAAGGACGCGTCGGTCTCGGTCACATTGTAGCCAAGGGCATTCGAAAACTGCTGTGGTGCTACTTCACCGGGATGTCGCCGTGGATTCGAGAGGGCGCGTTATGTGTCTGGTCGGCGGCAATAACGCGGCGCAAGGCGGCGATAGCTACCTCGATTTGGTCGGGAGTAGGCTCCCGCGTAGTCAACGACTGGAGCGCAAGCCCCGGCGCCAGCAAGATTTTCACCAGAGGGTTGCGATAATGCGCCCCACCAAACTTGATCAACTCGTAGGCGATCCCCGCGACGATGGGGATGAGGACAATCCGCGACGCAATACGCATCTCCACCGAAGGCCTGCCCAGCAGGATGAAAAACAAGAACGAAACGACGACGACAATCAGCAGGAAGCTAGTGCCGCAGCGGGGGTGCGCGGTGCTGTACTTGCTCACCACATCGACCTCCAACGGCGCACCGTCTTCGTAGGCGTTGATGGTCTTGTGCTCGGCTCCGTGATAAGCGAAAACCCGCCGTATGTCTGGCAGCATCCCGACAGCTCCGACGTAGCCGACCAGTAGAGCCAGGCGGATGGCCTTCTCGACGACATTGCTGAGAAGGGACGAGTTGATGAACTGGTCGATGGCCCCGACGAGCAGAACCGGCAACACGAAGAATAAGCCGACGGCGAAAACGAGCGCGAAAATCAGGGTTATCCAGATCACGCGAGGGGTAATCTCCACCGCCTTCTCGGCGGCGGCGACGTTGGCCGAGAAGAGCAGGGTTCGCATCCCCAGCCCCAAGGTGTCCCAAAGCATAAAAACGCCGCGGAAGAAGGGGATCTTCGACCAGCGGCTGTTGTAAATGAAGCCGGTGAGCGTCTCGGCGTGGACCAGGATACCACCTGAAGGCTCGCGGACGGCCACGGCCATCTCCTTCTGTCCGCGCATCATCACGCCTTCGATTACTGCCTGCCCGCCATAGGTTGGACCACTCAATGCCTATACTCTTTCCACCTGTCTCTTTCGAACCGGGGCATTATTCGCTACTACGCTCTTCCCCGGAGGCGGCGTTCGCTTCCTTCTCCGCTCCCGCCGCAGGCTCCTCTTTCTTAGCTACGCCCGCGCCAGTCGATCGACTGAGTCGTCGCATAAAGCGCTCGACTTGTCCAGCGGTGTCCACGATGCGCTGCGTGCCGGTGAAGAACGGATGGCAGTTAGAGCATATCTCCACTTTGAGCATCGGCTTCGTCGATCTGGTGGTAAAGCTGTTCCCGCAGGCGCATACTACGGTCGACTCTACTAGTTTCGGGTGGATTGCTTTCTTCATCTAAAGCGCTAACCTTTCATTACCTTGGAACATTATGTACCTTGCAACATTACGTCGAGAAGATGGCCAGCCATGTGGCAAACTAACTGTGCTGCCGATAATAGCTGGCCATACGATCAGGCAACAGCGTATACGCTGGCCTGCTTCTTGTTCTTGCTGGCATACTCGAACTTGACAGCGCCGTCGATCAGAGCAAACAGGGTATGATCCCGGCCGAGACCAACATTGGCACCTGCTTCGACACGCGTGCCGCGCTGTCTTAGAATAATAGTGCCTGCTCTGACGAGTTCGCCATCAGATCGCTTGACGCCCAGCCGCTTGGACTGGCTGTCGCGGCCATTGCGCGAGCTGCCAACACCCTTCTTGTGAGCCATAATATCACCTCCAATTCAACGGCTGCTGTCAGGCGCGACCAGGAATGATGTCCTCGATAGCAAGGCGGGTATACGTCTGGCGATGCCCCGTCTTGCGGCGGTACCTGGTCTTCGGCTTGTACTTGAAGACGATGATCTTATCGCCTTTTTCCTCGCCGACCACCCTGGCTATAACCTTAGCCTCGGGTACGGTCGGATTACCGACGTCGGTCTTGTCGTCCATAGAAACTAGCAGAACTCTGTCGAGCTCTATTGTGCGACCAGGCTCCGCTTCGAGCCTCTCGACGTCGATGACCTGGCCCTTTGTTACCTTATATTGCTTTCCGCCCGTCTCGACGACTGCGTACACGATTCATTCCTCCACGCCTATCAAGCTGTCCTTTTTAATCTCACAGCGACAGATTATAGCAGGATAACGGATAGTTTGTCAAGGACGCCTGTATGCATGCTCGTTAGAAAAGCGACTGTCTTCATCTGGTATCGAGCCGGCCATTGTGCTAAGATAAGAGCGATAATAGCACAACATGGTACGACGGGAGGAGGAACGAGGTGCCTAATAACCGTCCCATCGGGGTGTTCGACTCTGGGGTAGGCGGCCTGACCATCCTCCAGGAGATCGAGAAACAGTTCCCGGCCGAGCAACTGCTATATTTCGCCGACTCTGCCCATTGCCCGTATGGCGCACGAAGTCCCGAGCAAATAAGAGAGCTTTCGCACGCCATCGTGAGATTTCTGGTGGCTCGCGAGGCCAAGGTCGTCGTCGTCGCCTGCAACACCGCTTCGGTCGCGAGTCTGGCCTATCTGCGGGCAAACTTCGCGATTCCGTTTGTGGGCATTGTTCCGGCCGTAAAACCCGCGGCGCAGACAACTCACAAGAAACGCATTGGCGTGCTCGCGACCAACGCGACGTTCCAGGGCGCGATTTTCGAGGACTTGATCCAGAAGTTCGCGAATGACGTGACCGTGATTCGCCAGGTATGCCCAGGATGGGTCGAGATGGTCGAGGACGGGCGGATCGACGGCGTCGACGTCGAGGAGTCTGTGAAGAGATACGTTACACCGTTGCTTGAGAGCCACGTCGATGCCATTGTGTTGGGATGCACCCACTATCCGTTTTTGCGCTCGACCATCGAGAGGCTGGTGGGCAGTGATATCAGCGTTATCGACCCCGCTGCAGCCGTGGCTCGGCAGGTCGGCCGGATTCTGGACACCCACGGCTTGCGCTCTTCCACAGCAGAGACACGCTCCGTGCAGTTCTTCACCACGGGTGATTCCGAGGCTTTGAGACGTACCGTCAAGAAACTCACTGGCCGTGACCTCGTCGACGTCGAGCAGGTTGAGCTCGACCTGCCGAGCTTGTCTTAGCCATCTCGTCTACCCCCCGTTTGTACCATAAGTGATCGCTTGCGCCCTGTCCCCACACTAATGTAAAATACGTTTCACGTGAAGATGAGTTAGAAGCAAGAGACAGGCAGCTTGTCGCTACATGGAGGAGTATCGCGCATGTCAAATTGGCCGCAGGAAGAAGATAGCGAACAACTGGTCGATCGCCTCGAAAAAGGCAATGGCAAAGCCTTTTTGGAATCCATCGGCCAGCTCAGAAAGATAGCCGAAAGCCTTGACGAAGCGCAGAGAGATGAAATCGCCAAAACGTTGAGCAAGCGGCTCTGGCGCGAAAGACATCCACTTATTCTACGCGGCAGCGTTGCGGCCCTGGGAATACTGGCAGCAGGCGTAACCGCTCGCGTCACCTTGGAGGCAATAGCGAGAGCGCCGGACAAGTACCCGCACTGGGTGTGGGTTCCCTCGACCGAAGCCCTTTTGCGCATGGGCTGGGGCTCTCGGTTCACGCGGCACTTCCTGAGCTCGATGACTAACCCCGAGATCGATCTGCACAAGCGGGTGACGATAATCCAGTCGGTCAACGGCATGGCGACGATGGGCCAGCAGCTTATTCGTGATGAGAAGCTCGTTCGGGAAAAGATTGAAAGCGCGGAACCCGAGATTCGTGAGGCCTTTCTGACGCTGCTCAACTTTGCGCGACAGCGGCCAGAGGATTCTGTGATAGCCTTGACGCATTAGCGCGTGGCCCAACAACGAGGCCATGTCAACCGTCCTTCCGCAGAAGGACAACGGGCGAAAATTGAACTATGAAGAGAATTATGGAAAACCAAGAAGTAAGGCCCAGCATTTTGCGCTGGGCCTTACTTTCTTCTTTTCCTATCAGGACGTCTGCCCCGCTGGTCATTGAGACCGGTTCATGTGGCTAGTATGATTTTAGCCACCATTTGTTGTTGGGGCATAGCCTGAGGTCACATTCGCCCCGCGCCCCCGGCGCGAGGCCTTAGACATCGACTTGCCACACTCCATAAGTCAAGTGAGGTTTCTTCACCGGATACATGGACCTGACACCTCCCACCCTTCGAGAAATGTAGGCCTGTCGATCCTGTTGACCGATGCCACAAAAGAAGTGTAACACCAAAGCAGGCTCGATGTCAAGAGAAATACAGCCCATCCCACGCTGGGCTCAATGGTTTATGTCGGGCCTGGATTAACGGCGCCACCAACTGAGATACTCCGGGCCTTCGAGCTGAAACTCGGCGAGCCCCATGTAGAAGCCATTGTTGGTCAGATAATCGCGCTCTGCCTCCAGGAGCTGCCGATGCTCTGCCTCCCAACCGGCCAGATGCTTGAAAAGGGACCTCCCTGCAGAGTCCTCCGTGCTTTCAGCCGCCCCCTCATAAAACGAAGTAGCATCTATTTCGGCTCGAATCCCCATCTCCAGCACATCCAGCTCACGAGCATCCGGGGTGACCATATGTCCATCGGCAAGCAACGGAAAGACGGCGGTTTCCTCCACGTCTGAGGGGACATCCTCTTTCACAACCTGTTCGATATCGCCAAACTGCCCCGTCTTCAACAGCGACTGTCGAACTGTCATCAGCCAGTAAATGTGGGCCAGCTCATCGTTGGCAAGCTTGAGCAACATAGTTTTGCCGTTTTCGTCTCTGGTTAGCTCCGCCGCCTGAATGTAGAATTCGCGGCCGCTGCTCTCCATTTGCAGGGCAACATTGACGGCCTCAAGCGCGTTGAAATTTGATGTTCCCATTCCCTTCCCTGACCTCCCCTCACCAGACATCTCGATTAGGTAAGTATATTATAGCTTTTTGGTCTAACCTTGTCATCGAATTCCCCCCGCCAATTGTGCTGAGCGCCCATCTGTGCGCCTGGGTTGCGCCACGTGGTATAATGCCGCCAAAGACGCGAGGCCGAAGCATTCGCAGGAGGCTCAAAATGGAGGGCAACAGGTGAGACGAAGACAATCCTCAAACCTCTTTCCGGTCATCGTCGTAGTGCTTTTCTCGATCGGTGCGTTGACCGTCATCGGCCGCGCCTGGCTGCAGGATAAGGGGAATGCTATCGCACCGGTTTCGACGATCACGAACTCCGCAAAGCCCACGCCGGCGACGGAGGATCCTCTGCAAGTCGTCGGGCAATTCTTGCAACTGTGGGGACGTGGGCAATACGAAGATATGTATAACCTGCTTTCTGTAGCCTCGCGCGCCCAGACGCCACAGGACCGCTTTGTCAGCCGCTACCGTAATATCAGCGGCGGCGTATCGATGACGTCTGTTGCGGCGGACTTAAAGTCTCCTATGCCACTGGGCACATCTTCCGGCGCTCAGCCATCAACCCTCGTCGTGCCCTACACCATCAGCATAGAGTCGGCGCGACTCGGAAAGTTCGGTGAGGATAACGAGCTGACGCTTGTGCTCGAAGACGGCAAATGGCGCATAGATTGGTCGCCATCGCTCATCTTTCAGGGGCTGACGGCGGACAACAGCGTGCGGATGGTGACCGACGATCCGGTTCGTGGCGATATCGTGGATCGCAACGGGAAACCGTTGGCGATGCGAGGCAAGGTGTTGACGGTCGGTGTGGTTCCCGGAGAGATAAAGGACGAGGACAAAGTCCTCGCCGCTCTCAGCGCCTATCTCGGGATGAAGCCAGAGACGATCAAGGCGCGCTACGCCAACGCGCGGGCCGACTGGTGGGTGCCGCTGGGCGATTTTCCGCTGAATAAGCGCGACGACGCAAAAGCGAAGCTTGGCGCCTTGCCAGGCATCGGGCTCAGGGAGAAGGACGCGCGGGTTTATCCCAACGGCGCGATCGCGGCGCACGTCGTCGGCTACGTCAGCCAGGTGAACGCCGAGGACTTAAAGCGGCTCAGCGCCAGGGGCTATGAAGAGCAGGATTTGATCGGGCGAGCAGGGATAGAAGCGTGGGCGGAGGAAACCCTGGCCGGGGAGAAAGGCGGCAAGCTCGTCCTCGTCGACCCTGATGGGACGCCGGTGAGAACCATCGCCGAGCGACCGGCAAAGCCTGGCGGGCACGTCCAGCTAACCATCGACGTCGACGTACAACGCAAGGCGGAAGAGGCGCTGGGCGACAAAGTTGGCAGCATGGTGGTTATAGACCCACGCGACAACTCCATCCTGGCGCTGGTCAGCCTTCCGGCCTATGACCCCAACGGCTTTATCCTGGGCCTCTCACAGGCGGAATGGAACAAACTGAACGAGGACAAGAGGCTTCCTTTCCAGAACCGGCCCACCTCCAGCGCATACCCGACTGGATCCATTTTCAAGGTGATAACGATGGCGGCGGGCCTCGAGAAAGGCGGCTTCACCCCCGACTCACAGTTCGATTGTCCTGGACAGTGGGTACTACCGGGCACGAACCAGGTCTTCCGCAACTGGGTGCCGCAGGGCCAGGGACGGCTCAACCTGGTGGACGGATTGGCTCAATCATGCAACAACGTCTTCTATGAGATTGGCTTCAAGCTCAACTCGTTAGACCCGAGGCTATTGCCGGGGTTCGCCAGAGACTTTGGACTCGGCCAGCCAACCGGGCTTTCCGGCCTTTCAGAAGCCGCCGGCACTCTGCCCGATCCTGACTGGAAATCCCGCACAAAAAAGGATAGCTGGTATCCCGGCGACGCGGTGAACCTGGCCATCGGCCAAGGGTATCTCGAGGCCACCCCGCTCCAAATGGTCAACCTGTACACGGCGCTAGCCAATGGCGGAACCTTGCGCACACCGTTGCTGGTCAGGCGCATCGGCAGCGGGTCGAGCGCCAGGGAGTTCATGAGCGAAACGATAAGAAAACTCCCTGTGTCGCAGGCGACGCTGAACGCCATACGTGAGGGTATGAGGCGCACCACTGCGGATCCAAAGGGCACGGCAAACTACGCCTTCAAAGGCTTCACCGTACCGACCGCGGCGAAGACAGGCTCGGCAGAGAACCAGAATCCCGATGCGCACGCCTGGTTTGCCGGCTACGCGCCCGTCGATAAGCCCGAGGTTGCCATCATCGTGATGGTAGAGGGCGGCCGCGCGGGCGGCGAGGTTGCCGCACCATTGGGCCGCCGCTTCCTCGAAAGCTACTTCGCTAAGCGCTGAAAAGGGACGATTTCAACACGGAGGCATCCTTCTGCGGAAGGACAGGTCCTTCACTCGTTTATTATGGGGACGAGTGAAGGACAGGCAGGGGACACGGAGATGGAGAAGGTAGGCAACTATTATTCTCTTCTACCTACCTTGAAAATAACGTCCTCCGCTTGGACGGTTGTTATTCTATGCGGCCGCCTCGGGCGGCTCAACCGTGACCTTGAGACCCAGGCGCTCCAGACGGCGCACCAGGCGATTTTGGGTCAGGATTCGGTCTCGCAGGTCGTAGTAGTTCCCCCCTAGGTCGTGATACTCAGTGCCTTCTTTAATTATGTGATAGGCAATTACGAGAATACTGTGGCCTACGGCAACGGCAGCTCGCTTCTTGCCTCGCCGAGCCGCTAGCCGACGATATTGGCTAGCCAACTGGCTATCTTTCTTGCGTCCAGCCCCGTGCGCTGCCTCCACTAAGGCTTGACGTAGGGCACGGTTACCCTTGCGTGTCTTGCCGCTCTTACGTTTACCAGCGCTCTCATTGTTCCCCAGAGGGATGCCAGGCGATAAACAGAATCTACCTTGCGTGCTTCCCTTTCGGGAGCAACAATCGGTGGTGCCTGGAGGCACCCAGGGTCCGACTACTCTTCGGGCTCGCAACACCAAGTACGGGCCGACCTCTACACTCAGTCTGTCAAACAAAGAAGATAGCACACTGCCCCAACATTTTCATCCTCGGTGGCGCGCCGCAGCGCATGGATGACTAC
>JACPRP010000089.1 GCA_016189905.1 Chloroflexota bacterium
GCCGACGATGTCGCTTCCCACGTTGTGGCTACGCTTAGCGAGACGTTGAATCTCTCATTCGCTGGGGTACACTTGCTGGATGTCGGTGGCCACCCGGGGGTCATCGCTACTGCGCCTGGTAAAAGGGCGGACGTGGCTAAGACTGTTCAGATGGCCGTGGAGGTGGCGTCCACTGATGGCCAGAACGGGGTTGCTCCCGTGGCAAAAGTTGGCAATCTGGATGTGACCTGCGTGCGCCTGGTTAGCGGTGGCGCAGAGGTGGGCATGCTTTGCTTAGGGCCCAAGGAAAGCGGCTTGGGGCTGAGCCAGCGGGACATAAACCTCGTGACTGACGTGGCCACACATCTGGCTATGGGCCTCGATAACGCGCGCCTGCTGCAAATGGTTCGGAGAAACCTGGCCGAGCTTGAGACCTCGGCGTCCAGGCTGCGAGATGGTCAGCGTCAGCTTCGCGAGCTCAACCATCGTTTGCTCATGGCTGAGGAGCAAGAAAGACGACGCCTCGCCGCCGATCTTCACGATGAACCGCTGCAGCGAATCATGATGCTGATGCGGCATATGGAGGGTTGCCCCGGCACCCGCGGTGCAAGTAATGCCAAGTGTAGAAGTTTCGCCGAAGAAGCGGCGACCGCGCTGCGGCGGGCTTGCGTCGATTTTCATCCCCCGCTCCTCGAAGACCTGGGGCTTGAGGCCGCGCTGGACTGGTTGGTGTCTAACACTAACAAGTCCTCGAGCCTTGACGCGAGGATCGAAATCGCTCGAGATGTCAGCCAGGTGAAACTGAGCTCCCGGGCACAAATAGCATTGTATAGAGTGGTTCAGGAGGCCCTCAACAACGCCGTCCGTCACTCGGCGGCAGCCTCGGTTCTGGTCAGTCTATCAGTCCGTGACCATTCAATAACGGCGTCGGTAAGAGATGATGGCAGAGGTTTTCAGATGCCGGAGAGCTTAGCGAACTTGAGCATCGATGGCCATATGGGACTGATCGGCATGCGAGAGAGAATAGGTTCCATCGGTGGCCGTATCAAAATTCGCACGGCGCCAGGACAAGGTACGGAGGTGACAGCTGTGGTCAAATACGAATCAAAGGCGGCGTCGCATACGGCCGCCGAAACGGTCGAGGTGGTCAGGCGGTAATGGGTGAAGGCGATGTAACAGAGCGAATTCGTGTGGTGCTCGCCGAGGACCACGCCGTTATGAGAGAGGGAACGCGTCTCATCCTGGAGGCCGAGGAAGACATCGAAGTGGTAGCCGAAGCCGACGATGGCAAGGATGCGGTCAGACTCTGTGCTGAGCTAATGCCTGATGTGATTGTCCTCGACATAAAATTGAAGGAGATGAACGGTGTAGAAGTGGCGAAGCAGATTCGCGTAGCTGCGCCGCGTTGCTCCGTCCTGGTGCTGACAGCCTACGACTATGAGCAGTACGTGAAAGCGATGCTCCGTGCCGGAGCGAAGGGCTATCTCCTGAAGAGCGCGAGTGGCAGAGAGGTGGTCGAGGCTGTTCGCCTGGTTTCCGTCGGCGGGTCCGCGTTCAGCGCGGCGATCACGAGGCAGATAGTTGAGGAGCTATCCGACGACGACGGGCCTTTGCCACACCGAAAGGCGCCGCCGGAGGACCTTTCAGACCGTGAGTTTGAGGTGCTTCGCCTTCTGGCGAGGGGGGCGAGGAATGTTCAGATTGCGGAAGAGCTCTCGATTGCCATTCACACGGTTGAGAGTCATGTCAGGAGAATCTGTGCCAAGCTCACTGCCAGCTCTCGCGGCGAGGCGGTCCTCATCGCCCGGCAGCGTGGGCTGCTTGATATCGATGAGTTGATGGCGTAAGCTTGACCGCTTCGCGCGATGCGCCAGGCTAAGGACTACCACTGTCTGTAAGCATTTGTGATCGGTAGGCGCCGGTCCCGTCCGAAGGCCCTTGGAGTTATCTTGATGCCTGGCGGGGCCTGGCGCCGCTTGTATTCACTTTTATCGATCATCGAAATAACTCGTTTCACCATCTGCTCGTCGTAGCCCAGGGCGACTATCTCTTCAAAACTCTTATCCTCTTCGACGTAGGCCTTGACGATCGGGTCGAGCATATCGTAGGTAGGCAATGTGTCCTCATCACGCTGGTTGGGCCTGAGCTCTGCCGATGGCGCTTTGGTGAACACCCTCTCCGGAATGGGTGCCTTGGCCTCTTTTCCGTTGCGATACCTGGCGAGCTCGTAGACCTCGGTCTTAACGACGTCTTTCAAAAGGTTGTACCCTCCCGCCATATCTCCGTATAGGGTCGAGTATCCCACCGCCAGTTCACTCTTGTTGCCGGTGGTTAGCACCAGATATCCAAACTTGTTGGAAAGCGCCATAAGGATGTTTCCGCGGATTCTGGCCTGCAAGTTCTCCTCCGCGATCCCCACGGCTGTGCCCCGAAACGCCTCGGCCAGGGTCTCTAACATCGCCTGAAATGGCGGCTCGATCGGGACGGTAAGGAGGTGGATGCCGAGATTGAGCGCAAGTTGCTCGGCGTCCTCCATGCTTGGCTGCGAGGTGAACCGTGACGGCATGCGGACGCCAAACACGTTCTGTGGTCCAAGGGCGTCGGCGGCGATAACCGCGGTCAAGCTCGAATCGATTCCCCCAGACAACCCGATGACCACCTGTTTGAAGCCATTCTTCGACGCGTAATCGTGCGTGCCCAGCACAAGCGCTGCGTAAACTTCGCCGGGGTTGCCAGGCGGAATGTAAAGCTTTGGCTTGCTTCCGGATAGTGGTGGCTTTGGGTGTTGAACGAGAGGCGAACTGCCGACTAACTGGGCCGCGGGATCGCCCAGGCTCTCGAAGATGTGACGGCCCTTCCGCCGCCTCGGATCGTGCAGTCGCGTGCGGAACACCGCTTCGATATCCAGGTCGGCAACTACCAGGTCCTCCTCAAACTGGCTCCCTCTTGCGACAACTTCACCTCGCTGATCGAAAATGACGCTGCCGCCGTCGAATACCAGCTCGTCCTGTCCGCCAACCATATTCACGTAGGCGACGATCACCAGTTCGTCCACCGCGCGTGTCGCCAACATCCGCTCACGACTGGCACTTTTCGCTACGTGGTAGGGTGACCCGTTGATGTTGACGATCAGCTCCGCGCCTCCGAAGGCTTGCGCTGTCGCCGGACCTACCGGATACCAGATATCTTCGCAAATATTAACGCCAAGCACAGTGTCGCCAAAAGCGAAAACGGGGCACTCCGCGCCAGCCTGGAAGTAACGATCTTCGTCGAAGACGCCGTATGTGGGGAGAAACATCTTGCGATATACGCCGACAATGCTTCTGTTCTGAATGACGGCTGCCGCGTTGTATAGATCCTCCTGAAGATCGACGAAACCGACGATGGCAACGATGCCTTCGGTTTCTGCGGCGATATCGCGCAATCGCTCCACGTTGTCGGCCACGAACTTCGGCTTGAGCACCAGGTCTTCTGGTGGATAGCCGGTGACTGCCAGTTCGGGAAACGCGACGATATCGGTGCCCAACTCCTTAGCCCGTCGAATGCTCTGGACGATCTTCCACGCGTTTCCGTCAAGATCGCCAACGGTCGTGTTGATCTGTGCAAGGGCGATTCTCAAAGAACGCATACAGCCTCCCCCCAACGCTCAAGTTGCGATACAATCTTACAACCTTGGTGGGGGAGGCTGCAAATAGGCGTTTACTTTGGTGCTCACCATCCCATCAAAACCCAGGCACCGACCTCGAATGGATTCTACTTCAGAGGATAAACCGGTTTCGATAGCTCTCTAAGCTGGAGGATGAAATCCTGCATCTCCTGATTGGAGCGATATTTGGTTTCATCGTACTTCTCGTAGTGCACCATCTCTTTCAGTTCCCGCCGATAGGCGGTCTTTGACTCATAGGCGGGGTAGCCTATCGGAATCATATTGAGCACCTTCATCGCCGGGGGAATCCCGAGGATCGGCCTGACGAGCGCCTCGAAATAGGCGCTAACCGTTACCCACTGCGAGCCCAGCCCACAGGCCGCGGCGGCCAGGTGGATCATCGTCGTGGTGTTGGCGGTGTTCTCGTCGACTATCCACCGACGGTCGTATATTTGGCTCAGCACGCTGGCCTGAGCCGTCCGTGCATCGGCACAAACGAAGAGCAGCACCGGTGCATCCTTGAAGCCCGGATCGGGTGGGATTTCCGGCAGGCCACGGTAGCGGGGTTGGCGCATCTCCTTGACCCGCGTTGCCTCCAGGGCGGAGACCATCTGCCCCTGCTCATCCTTTGCCTCGGCGATCCGCCTCCTGGTCTCGGGATCCTTGACGACGATGAACTCCCAGGGCTGGGCGTTGGCGCCAGACATCGCCCAACGTGCCGCCTCAAGTATCTTCTCTATGCACTCATCGGGGACAGGGTCTGTTTTGAACCTGCGCATGCTCCGTCGTGTCCTGGCTAATTCCAAGAATTCGTCGATGTTCATCGCGTTGTTCTCCTTGCCTCTTGTGATTATTTTTGGACGCTAATCGCCGTGAATGCCGTGCGCAAAGTAAAGGTAAGGGAATACCCTCGTCGTGATCGCCTGGAAGAAATGAGATCGAAGCCCGAAATGCACTCTCAAGAGCTTTGATGGGACATCTCCAGTGTTGAAATGCTGATGTACCGTTTGCGGGCCCTGAACCTGTATTAGAGCACCCTTCTTCCAATGCACCTTCTCACCATCGGCCGTCGTGTAGCCCTCTCCCTGTAGCGCATACAGCACGGCCTCCATATGGGCGTGCTTGCCCGAGTTCGTACCTGGCTTGTCTAGCAGGATGGCTGTGAAGGCGACCTCTCGCGTCTTGAAGCCGCTCTCGGGATGCATCAGAGGAATGATAGCCTCGCGATGCGCAGTTGAGCTGGTCGATCTCATCTCTGTCGCTACCGACGTAGTATATTCATCTTTCCACTTCGACCGTCGGCGCGCCCACTCCGTGCCCGGGGTTTCCTGAATGTCCTTGGATTGCAGGATTATTCGACCGTACTCGGGATGAATGTCTGACTCCGCCCGTTGAAACGCATCGCGCTGGCCCATCGGCGTTTCGCACGCCTCTTCGTATTGAACGATTCTGGCCAGGCCTGCAAATCGCTCGAGTGGGAGCGCCATCGCCGACAGATACCGAACCGTGCTATCGCCCGAGTTGAAGTGCTGATGCACAGCGCCAAAGGGCACGAACACGCAGCTACCGGTATCCCAATCGTACCTCCTGTCGTCGATCACGCTAAATCCTTGACCTTCGACTATATATATCGCCTCTTCACCATGGGAATGCTTGCCGGTGTTCCAGTTCCTCGGAATGTCGGCCACCGTCACCGTTCCTCCAGTGAAAAAGCCGGTCTGGGGAGACAACAGGAGCGCGGCGCGATGGTCCTGCTTCGTCCTAACCCATTCTTGCTCTTCCGGTTGGATGCATTTCCTGGCCCTGGCCTTTTCCTCCCGTATATCGTCCCAGTACCGGAGCCACTCGTCGTAGAAGTTCCGCAATATTCCATCTCCCGGCCACATGGTATTGTTAAATCGATCAGTAGCTGCTATCATGCCCGTGCTTATTCTACATTCCACTCACGATTTGTCAAGGACTTTTTCGACTGCTAGCTTCGCCAGTGGCGGAAACTATTGACAGTGGGGCAAGCCTATGATAAAAAGCGAACGAAGGCTAACAGCCGCGAGAGAACGCCGTAAGTGTCGTGGCCAATCAACGAATTAAGGAGGACGCGGATGATTGTTCCTGAATTTGATTACCTTACACCCCAAACCTTGAACGAGGCCTGCGCGTTACTTGGAGAGTACGGAAGCAGGGCAAAAGTGTTGGCTGGTGGCAGCGACCTGGTCGTCAAAATGAAGAACGGGTTGTTGAAACCTGATTACATTGTCTCGCTGAAGAATCTCCAGGACCTGAAGGGGATCAGGTATGAGGCAGGGACCGGCGTGATTATCGGGGCGAGGACAACCCATAACAGAGTGGTGGAAAACGAAATCTTGAGGGAAAGGTTCCCTTCGGTGAGTGCCGCTGCTGGCACTATGGCCGCTTATCAGGTTCGGAACATCGGCACCATCGGCGGCAACCTGGTCAATGCCGTGCCATCGGCCGATATGCCTCCAATCCTCATTGCGCTGAGCGCGAAGGCCCGCATCGTTGGCCTATCCGGTGAGCGTCTGGTTGATTTGGAGGAGTTTTTCCTCGGCCCTGGCAAAACGGTCCTCAATCAGGATGAGATCCTGGCAGAGATCATCATCCCAGACCAGGCGACTACCGGCAGCAGCTATATCAAGTTCGGGCTGCGACGAGCCGGCTCCCTTGCCGTCGCTGGTGTTGCGAGCAGCGTGATGATGGATGGCGAGATGGCCGAAGATGTGCGGATAGTCCTTGGCGCCGTGGCGCCGACGCCGCTGCGGGCACGGGAGGCCGAGGCCGTTCTGCGAGGCAAAAAGGTCAGCCAGGAATTGATCGAGCAGGCTGGCAAGATTGCCGCAGCCGAATCCAAACCGATAACCGACATCCGCGGCAGCGCCGAATACCGTCGCCACCTCGTCGACGTCTTGACCAGAAGAACATTGAAGACAGCCATCGAAAAGGGTCACGTTTAGTAGTTTGAGGAGGTTTTATCGTGGTCACCGAAGCCAAGCCGAAAACAAAGCGCCAGATAGTTACGCTGACGATAAACGGGGATGAACACGTCTCTCTGGTCAAAGTTAACACTACTCTTCTCGACTTGCTTCGTGAGGAGTTCGACTATACGGGCACCAAGAAGGGCTGCGAGTTGGGCGATTGCGGCGCTTGCACTGTCCTTCTGGATGGCGAGCCCGTTAATTCCTGCCTGATCCTTGCCGTTGAAGCGGATGGTCGGTCCGTGACGACGATAGAAGGCCTCGAGAAGAATGGCAAGCTGGATGTGGTCCAGGAGGCCTTCGTCAACCACGGTGCCATTCAGTGCGGATATTGCTCACCAGGGATGATCCTCTCGAGCCGGGCGCTGCTCAATCGCAATCCCAGCCCAACGGAGCGTGAGGTTCGGGACGCCATCGCCGGCAATCTTTGTCGCTGCACCGGCTACGTCAAGATTGTCGAGGCAGTGTTGGCCGCCTCGGCGGAGTCCAAAGCCTAACACGCTCCCCAGTGTGCAAATTACGCTGCCCTAGAGATCCACGGAAGCACGGATCGAAGGGCTTGTTGGGGGGTGGGGGACTGTAGTGGGACTGTAGCCGACGGCTTCAGCCGGCGTCGGGCCACCCAGGTGCCAATGAATTGTGCCTCGCGGGCCCGTATATCCATCTGAAGCCAGCCGGCGAGCGAGAAGTCGGCGATTTCTGCATCAGCGAGGATGGGATAAATCTATGAGCGAACCCGCAGCGAAGAAGGAACAATATTCTGTAATCGGCAAGAGTGTGCCGAAGGTGGATGCTTACGATAAGGCGACGGGGCGTGCCAGATATACAGGCGATCTGAAGGTGCCCAATGCGCTGGTTGGCAAGATTCTACGCAGTCCTCACGCCCACGCCAGGATCATCAGCATCGACACCTCAAAGGCCGAGCAGTTGCCGGGCGTTAAGGCTGTCATTACGGCGAAGGATGTGCCTTCCGTGATGTACGGCATCTCGCCTGCCCGCTATGATGAAAACATCTTCGCTGTCGAAAAGGTCTTGTATGTCGGGGACAAGGTTGCCGCTGTGGCGGCCGTGGATGAGGAGACCGCGGTAAAGGCCTTGAACCTGATCGATGTTGAATACGAGGTCCTCCCGCCGGTGCTGGACCCGTTCAGAGCGATGGACCCAGACCAGCCACAGTTGCACGAGCAGTATCCGCGCAACATCAGCGTCGAGATTCACCAGAACTTTGGCGATGTGGATAAGGCGCTTGCGGATGCCTATCACGTTCGCACTGATACGTTTTCTGGTACCAGGGCTGCCCACGTGCCGATGGAGCCACACGCGGCCCTGAGCAAATGGGAAGGCGGCAAGCTCACGATAACGTGTAGCACTCAGTCGCCGCACTACTTCCAGTATCACATCGCCAGAGTATTCGGCCTGAAGATGGGCGATGTGCGCGTGCTTAAGTCCTATGTCGGCGGAGGCTTCGGTGGCAAACTGGAGCCGTCAGGCGCTGAATACGTCAGCGCGGCGCTGGCGATGAAAACTGGCCGCCCGGTTAAGCTGGTCTTCGACCGCTGGGAGGTGTTTGTGCATCACCGTGGGCGGCATCCTCAGCACATCACCCTGACCACAGGGGTTACCAAGGAAGGCAAGCTCCTGGGCTGTCACGCCAGGTTCATCATCGACGGCGGCGCCTACACAAGCCTCGGCATTGCCTCTGCCTACTATGCCGGCGCGATGCTCCCGCTGATCTATATGTTCGACCACTACAGGTTCGATGGCTTTCGCGTGCACACGAATCTGCCGTCCTGTGGTGCGCAGCGCGGGCACGGGGCACCTCAGCCGCGATTCGCTTTCGAAAGCCAGCTAGATATGATCGCCAAAGATCTTGGAATGGATTCGATCGACATCCGCCTTGTCAACGCGCGTAAGCCCGATACCATGACGCCTAATGAGTTCAAGGTCAACTCTTGTGCCTTCACAGAGGCGATCCAGAAGGCCCGGCGCATCTCGGGTTGGGACGAAAAGAAAGGCAAGCTGGCTTCAGGCAAAGGAATCGGCATCGGCTGCGGTGGGTTCATCAGCGGTAACGGCTACCCGATTTATCGCACGCGGCTGCCGCATGCAGGGGCGGTGATTAAGGTCAGTGAGCAGGGCGACATCGCTACCCTTTACACCGGTGCGGTGGATATTGGGCAAGGCTCAGATACGGTGCTCGCGCAGATGGCAGCCGAGGCGATGGGCATCGACTTCGAGGACATCAAGCTGGTTACGGCCGATACCGAGACTACGCCACACGACTTCGGCGCTTATGCCAGTCGGCAAACCCTGATGAGCGGCTGGGCGGTCAAAGAAGCTGGCGAAGAGGTTCGGCGCCAGGTTCTAGAATTGGCCGCTGAGATGCTAGAGGCAAACGTCGAGGATATGAACGTCGACCGCCGCGTGATCTATGTGAAAGGCAGCCCCGAGAAGTCCATTCCGTTCGAGCGCGTCGCCAACGAATTCTTCATCACGAGGGGCCCGCTCGTCGGGAGAGGTAAATACGCTCCGCCGAAGCTGGGAGGCTCTTTCAAGGGCGCGCCAGTTGGGACGTCGCCTGCCTACAGCTTCGCCGCCCAGATAAGTCAGGTCGAGACCGACGAAGAAACCGGGCAGGTCATGGTCACCGACGTCTGGGACGTGCACGACTGCGGCCAGGTGATCAATCCGACCCTGCTGCATGCCCAGGTCGAAGGGGCGCTCTTTATGGGGATGGGCGAGGCAATGTACGAGGCGATGGTATTCGACGCCAACGGCAAGCCGCTGAACGCCAATCTCGGCGATTATCGCATCCCGACGGCGCTTGACGTGCCGCAGGTCGTCTCCGACCTGGTCGACAGCTACGAGCCCGCCGGCCCCTGGGGCGTCAAGGAAGTCGGGGAAGGCGCCACCCTGCCGACCATGGGCTCCTACGCCAACGCGATCTACGACGCCATCGGCATCCGCATTTACGACATGCCGCTGACCCCCGAAAAAGTCTGGCGCGCCATCGAACAGCGCAAAAGGCAAGAGCGAGAGGCCGCCGAGAAGAAGTAAGTTGGCCGTCGCTTACAGCATTTTGCGAAAGCGTTGGCCCACTAACAACTTGTAGGGGCGCGATTCATCGCGTCCCAATAGGGCGCTGCAATCGGCCGACTATTTCGCTAGCCGCTGTAGCAGAAATCCCGCGCAGCGAACAGGCGCGCTGGCCTCATCCCCACGCGCAACGAAGAGCTCAATCACTGGGCGCGCGTAAGCCCCCTCAGCCCAAGCTCCGTGTCTACTCTGAAAATAGATTTTCATCCCTGGTGGTCCTTCCTCGCGAAGGATGGGTAACTCCATGTTGCACCGGGACCCTTCGGTAACGCACATCTCCGCCAAAGTGCGCTGATTCGCGGCCCGGCACAGCTTCACCGTTCCTGGCGCTCAACCATCCGCTGGCGGAACTGGGTTTCGTAGAGGCGGGCGTAGACGCCACCACGGGCCAATAACTGCTCGTGAGTGCCGGTTTCGGCGAGACGGCCGTTGTCGAGGACGAGGATGACGTCGGCGGCCAGAATGGTGCTCAGGCGATGCGCGATCACCAGGCTGGTGCGCCCTTTCATCACGCGCTCGAGCGCCGCTTGGATCAACGCCTCGGATTGAGAGTCCAGGTTCGAGGTTGCTTCGTCGAGGATCAGGATACGCGGGTCCTTCAACAGCACGCGGGCAATGGCCACTCGCTGCTTTTCACCACCTGATAGGCGGTAGCCACGCTCCCCGACGATGGTGTCGTATCCTTCGGGGAGATCGGCGATGAATTCGTGGATGTTAGCATCGTGACAGGCCTTTTCAAGCTCAGCCTGGGAGGCGCTTGGCCTGGCGTAAAGCAGGTTGTTGCGTATCGTATCGTGAAAGAGATACGTTTCCTGCGTTACCATGCCGATCTGGGCCGAGGCTGAGGACAAAACGACGTCGCGCAGGTCGTAGCCATCGATGAGGACGCGCCCTTCGTTTGGATCGTACAGCCTGGGCAGCAGATACGTCACCGTGGTCTTCCCTGCGCCACTCGGGCCGACCAGCGCGGCGAGCTGTCCAGGCTTCATTTCGAAGTTGATGTTCCGCAGCGCCCAGCGCGGGGCGCTATCTGCCGAATGAGCGATAGGAGAACCGCCATCGTTAGACGCGGACTGGCCGGCGGCAGCGGCCGGACGTGGGGCCGGAGCCACGTCGATCGCGCTTCCGGGATGCTGCCATCGGATTATCTCCGCGAGGGATGACACTTGCTCTTCGTTTCGACCGTTGGGCCGGTACGAAAAAGAAACGTTTTCGAAGCGAACGTGTCCGGCGACGCGCTCAAGTCTGATCGCTCCTGGCTTGTCCTGGATTTCTACTGGCAAATCAAGCACCTCAAACACGCGCTCGAAGCTCACCAGAGAGGTCGCGAACTCGACCCGCGCGTTGGTGAGCGCAGCAATCGGACCGTAGAGCTGGCTGAAATACGTGCTGAACGCGACTATCATGCCGATTGTGAACTCGTCGCGCAGTACCAGCAGGCCACCACTCCAGAATACTAACGCAGTGCCAATCGCTCCCACGAGGCTCAGGCCGAGGAAAAACCATCGACCGATCAGCGCCTGCCGAATGCCGATATCGCGGACCCCGGCCGCCCGTTCGCTAAACCGGGCGGTTTCGTCGGGCGCACGATTGAAGATCTTCACCAGCAGCGCTCCGCTAACGTTCAGCGTTTCGTTCATCAAGGCATTCATCCTGGCGCCCTGATCCATCTGCTCTCGCGTTACCCGTCTCAGCGTTCGCCCGACGTGCTTGGCCGGCAGGATGAAGAGAGGAAGAATGAGCAGTCCCAGCACGGTAAGACGCCACTCCAGCGAAAGCATGACTATCAGTGTTAGCACGAGTGAGATCGCGTTCGAAACGATGTTTACCGTCGTGCTGTTGATTGCCTGCTGCGCGCCAACCACGTCGTTGTTCAGACGCGACATCAACTCGCCGGTCTTGGTGCTCGTAAAGAAGCGCAGTGACATGCGATGCATATGCTCGAAAAGGGCGCGGCGCAGGTCATAGATAATGCCCTCTCCGATTCCCGCGCTTAGATAGCGTTGGATGATGCCCACCAGGCCGTTGAGCAGCGGAATGCTTATCATTCCGATTGCCAACCAGTTTAGCCGTGCGAAGTCGCGCTGAGGCAGGGCGGTGTCTATCAAATCACGGTACAGCAGGGGAGGCACGAGAGTCAACGTCGAGATGATCAGAATGGTCGCCAGCATCAGCAGAATGCGTCTGAGATACGGCCGGGCGTAGCCCGACACGCGCAGGATAAGTGAGCGGCTGACCTTTGGCTTGTCTTGTTCCTCGTCGTATCTTATGTATGACCACCATCCCCTGTCGTGCATTGTCTTCTCCCAAATCCTCTCCGATGATTAGCCGGCGCTCCTGGCCACGGTCTCTCTCACACTGTAGAAGACCGTTCACCTGCAGCCTCTGCCTCTAATGGCATAGTTACTGCAGAATATAGGCCAGCACATATGATAGCACAACTCTTGAGAGATAGGCAGTACTAAGAATTGGGCCAGGCCACAGGGCGCACCTGTTGCTAATCACCTCTCGATAGGCCCTGTGTTGCAGGGGGCCTCTGTGGCTGCTTCGTCCGGCGGAGCATGGGGCGGGACATTACAGGACCCCCTGGGCCCCAATTGGGATAAGTTGCTCAGGCGCAGTCATTTGGGCTATAATAGGGCGAACTAGCTGAACAGTATCCAGTCACGATAAAGCGATGGGCGATGGGGCGCGTCGTGTTGGGCAAAGCTCAGAGCCCGGTGGTTCAATCGCATTCTGACTTGCTGTTGTCAGTGGATGAAAGGAGGTGGGCGGAATGCGCGAGAAGGTTATGGAAGCACTTAACGAGATTCGGCCAGCGCTGCAAGCAGATGGTGGCGATATTGAATTGATCGATGTCGACGAGGCCCAAGGCGTCGTCAAAGTCCGACTTGTCGGCGCTTGTGCCGGTTGTCCGATGTCGGCGATGACCTTGAAGAACGGTGTCGAGCAGGTGCTCAAGAGATATGTTCCGGAAGTCAAGCGTCTCGATGCTGTGATGTAGGC
>JACPRP010000087.1 GCA_016189905.1 Chloroflexota bacterium
CGAGCAAATCGCGCAAGAACTCGCTGGCCTGATCTTCGTGGTTCGGGCCACGCTGAATCCAGCGAATCTTAGGATCGTCGAGGCGAAACCAGGTGTACTGCTGACGCGCAAAGCGATGGGTGTCGTTCTTGACAAGCTGAATCGCCGCCTCCAGCGTAACCTCGCCCCTGAGATACATCCCGATCTGGCGATAACCCAATCCCGACATCGATGGCAGATTGTAGCCGTAGCCCATTGCCACCAGCCTTTGCGTCTCATTGACGAGGCCTTCGGAGATCTGCCAGTCGACCCTTTCATCGATGCGGCGGTACAGCTCGTCACGACCGCAGGTCAAACCAATGATTAGCACGTCATATAGCGGGGGCTTCGTCCGCTGCAGCTCGGAAATCGGCTTGGCAGTGTGGTGGTAAACCTCGAGGGCACGAATCACCCTTCTGACGTTTCGAGGATCTATCTTCGCGGCGGCCACCGGGTCCACCACCAGAAGCTCACGATGAAGCGCTCCGGCCCCTTCCGACTGCGCGCGCTCCTCCATCAGCCGCCGGAACTCAGGATCGGGTGGAATCCGGGGGATGACGAGACCTTCAAGCACGGCCCTTACATAGAGTCCGGTGCCGCCGACGAGAAACGGCAACCTGCCCCTGCGCATGACGTCGTCGATGGCCTGATAGGCGTCCCGCTGATAATCGGCGAGCGTATACTCCTGGTCAGGGTCGACAAGGTCGATCAGGTGGTGCGGCACGGCGCGACGCTCCTCCGGCGTCGGCTTCGCCGTGCCGATATCCATATAGCGATAAATCTGCCGCGAATCGGCGGATACGATCTCGCCGGCGAACTCGAGCGCCAGCTTAAGGGCCAGATCGCTCTTACCTACGGCCGTGGGACCAACCACCGCGATCAGCCGCGCACTCTCTGGCCGATCTTTCTCCCCCCGAGCGCTCTTCATGGGTGAGAGTTCCGCACCAGCGGAAACCAGCTTTTCCAAAGCCCGCTGGAATCGTGCCCAAAACGCACCGGCCCGACGATCGTGTACCCCTGGTTTCCGGCGCCGTCCCGCGCGACGACCCGGAAGTAGTATCTTTGCCCGGGCACGCTCGCAATGAAGAGCCCACTGGTCGTCATGCCTCCCCTGACCCAGGGCGTCCAACTCGTGCCATCTGCGCCGTAGTCGACGTCGTAAGCGGGCATCAGCCCGGACACAGAATCTACCGCCGTCCAACTGACCAGGAGCCAGGTCTTGCTCGTCGAGCCCGGGACGCTGATACTGACAGTCGGAGGTACAGTATCGATGGTCGTGAACGTATCGCCGTTGGGCTTCGTCATCCCGATTCTTTCGTCATTGCCTTCGTTGTCGACCGCCCAGAAACGGAAGTAGTAGGTCTGGCCCTCGCCTCCGGTGACAGTCGCCTGTGTGCCGGTCGTTCGCGACAGCCAAGGCTACCAGACTCCACCTGCCCCCTGACGGTATTCGATGTCGTACTACACCACACCTGATCCGCCTGCACCATTCGTGCCGCTCCAACTCACCACTAGCTCCTGCTGGTCTCAAACCTCGGCGGTAGGATAGCCGCTCTGATAATTACCGAGCAAGGCCACGCCTAGGCTGCCCTGGTTATACTGCAGGGCGTGCCCGCCGACGACGTCGTCGCCATCAGCTCGTCCCTCATAGATATTGCCATTGGGATCTATGAGGACATTATTGCCGATATCGCCCCAGTTCCAGCCCTGCAACGTCGCGTGGTAGTACGAGATGGCGCGTACCTCTGCTGCCCAATCGGTGGCCGTATGGCCGGTCACAGTGTGATGGACGATGACGGTCCAAACAGCCCGGTATTCAGGCGGCCAATCCGGGCTGGATTCGCCATCGGGCGAGCGCCAGGCGGTGCGACGCCTAGCGTCGTTATCCCGGATGTTTGCAGCACCTGCGCGGTAGTCGGACCAGGCGATGGATCGATAAAGGTGAGCCTGGTGGCGGAAATCGAAGCGGATAGCCCGGTTGCCGCCTTGCCCAGCACTTGCCTCACCTGCGCGAAACGGAAAAGCTCCTCTGACCGTTGGCGCGGATGGTGCGCTGATGGACGGCAGCGGGCGCAGCGATGGCCCTAGGACGAGTAACAGCACTGCAAAAATAGACGCGAACCTCGCCAGTCCCTTCATACACCCGCTCGTCAACTCCCAATCAACTCCGCCATGCTAGCACGAACGCCCTGCGGTGGCAATCACCTTTATTATTGCCCGGCAAAGCTGTATGCTATAATTAATGTAACGCAGCTTTCTGATTTTGGTTACATCAAGTGAAGGCAAGACGAATGATTCGCTTCGCGGCCATCGGGGATGTACATTGTTGGGCTGAAGGAGTTGGGCATATCCGGCCGCTCTTCGAGAGGGTGAACTCCGAGGCTGATATCCTGCTGCTGGCCGGCGACCTGACCACGGCTGGAACTGTAAGAGAGGCAGAGGTCCTGTGTGACGAGCTCAGCGATGTGAAGATCCCGATCATCTCGGTCCTTGGCAACCACGATTGTGAAGAGAACCAGGAGGCCGAGATAACTCGGGCCTTGCAGAGCCACAACATCACGGTCCTCGACGGGAATACGGCCATACTAAACATCAAAGGCAAGACGGTGGGCATTGCCGGCGTCAAAGGGTTCTGTGGTGGGTTTGACAAGTACGCCGTCGAGGCGTTCGGCGAGCAGGCATTGAAGAGTTTCGTTCATGCGTCGCTTCGAGAAGCGATCAAGGTCGAAGAGGCACTGAGCATGCTCGACACCGACTACCGCATAGTCCTGCTGCATTATGCCCCAATTCGCGAGACCGTCGTGGGGGAATCCACCGAGCTGTGGCCATTTCTCGGCGCCTCAGTCCTGGCTAAGCCGATAGACGCGCTAGGGGCCAACGTCGTCGTTCACGCGCACGCCCACTACGGTTCCCCCCGGGGCACGACCAAGACCGGCATACCGGTGTTCAATGTGGCCAGAACGGTCGCAAAAGGGTACCTGCTCTACGAGCTGGAATAGAGAGCACAACGCGTATTTCGCCCTTCCCTTTCTGCTCGTCTGGTGCTAGAATACTTGTGCCCTTGGGGCGCCACGCTATCCGTGGCAACCACTAACGTACACAGCACTTTGTTCAGGGAGAATCGCGTGCGGATACTTGTTACGGGAGCCAGAGGTCAGTTGGGTCGGGAGCTACAGCGAACGCTCGCGGAGGACGATGTCCTCGCCGTCGGCCATTCGGAGATGAATGTGACCGATCGCGGCAAGGTGATGGAAGTCATTTCCGATTTCGAGCCAGAGATCGTCGTTCACTCCGCCGCTTACACCAACGTGGATGGCTGTGAGCTGAATCCTGACCTGGCTTATCAGGTGAATGCGCTAGGGACCCAGAACGTTGCGCTGGCCGCCGCCGCGGTCGGGGCAGCGCTGGTATATATCAGCACCGACTATGTTTTCGATGGTCAGAAAGGCGCGCCGTATCTCGAATTCGACGACAGGGCGCCGATCAATATTTATGGACACTCAAAGCTGGCTGGTGAAAGATACGTCCAAATGACGCTGAGCAGGTTTTATATTGTTCGAACAGCCTGGTTATATGGTGAGGGCACGAACTTCGTCAGAACGATTCTGGCGTTGGCGGATTCGCGAAAGGAGTTGCAGGCTGTCACCGACGAGATAGGCTCACCAACCTACGCCATGGACCTTGCCGAGGCGATAGGGGAACTTATCCGCCACCCGGCGTATGGCGTCTACCATCTAACAAATGAGGGAAACTGCTCCAGGCACGAGTTCATGAGCGCGATCTGCGAGGCAGCGAATAAGCGTGTCGCGCTTATCCCGGTCACCGCCGAAGAGTTCCTCGCCAAAAACCCGCTCCCGGCCAGGCGTCCGAAGTCATCCGCGCTGCGGAACTTCTGCGCGAGCACTTCGCTGGGAATCAAGCTGCGCCCGTGGCGCGAAGCTCTCGACGCCTTCATCTTTAGCGAGGAACTGGTGCGATATTAGAGCGGTTATCGAGCAAGTTTGGCAATCGGCAATAGGTTGGCTGGCACAGGACATTCGACAGCAACAGGCAGTTCGATCGAACTGCCTGTCGTCTCTCAGTCCTGATTCAGTTGGCTGCCAGCGCCCGCCATCATCGGCCGTTCAGGGTTGTTGTCACCAGATCTGGCTTTTGCTCACGGCATTCCTTTGGGGTCATCTCGCAGAGTACCCTCTGCATCGCCATCGTGTGACTGCAAACGTTCCACCCGCCGAAGAAGTTACAGGAGCATTTCCAGTTGCCTCCTTCGAAAGAAACCTCGTAAACGTCGTGCTCACCTCTAAAACTCGCCTTCAACTGGGAAATCGTGATGCGATCGCGTTCCTCTGCATAGCGCTTAGCCTTTTCGATCTTTCCAATCAAGCTCGAATGCACTGCCTCTCCTCCTAAGCTAGATTCTTTCCGCGATCCGCTGAGAAATGGTCGTGACTACTCAGGAAACAAAAAGGCACAAGAGCGTCCGCCCCAGTGCCAGGTCTTTATCCGATATACAGTTGTAGCCGAAACCCGCATCTTTGCACCCCTCGGCCGAGCCTTACCGCTCTGAGTGTGCCTGTACTCAGCCAAATTATAGCTCTCTCAAACCGAAAGAGTCAAGGGAATTTGACGGTTTTTCGCCGACTTCGTTTCCCTTCGGCTTCCGGAAAGGATCAATTCGCCCGGCGCACATTGATTTCCGCCAGCCTGAAGAAGGTGCCACCGTTAACCCTCAGACGGGCCCCACTGCTTAGCCGATATAGGCCAGCGATCAACTCGTAGTCACCTTCCTTAATATCGGTGCCAACGGCAATCTGAAAAGCATCGTCGATCACCTCTCCAGCTTCCCACATCGACGTCGGATAGTATCCACGTACTGGCCGGGAATCATACTGCGCGGCCAGCCCATCTTTGCCGACCAGTTGGACAAAGACCGTGTAGTCCTCACGAATCACGGCTTCCGAGCGCCAGACGAGGGACCCGGCCAGCGTCTCTCCGGGAGCGACGCTGCCTCGCTTCAGATCGAAGCCTAACAGGGACACCTTATCCTCAAACCGGGCGAGCCCTGCTTTCGCATCGTCCGAGCCGGTGGTTCTGTCACCGCTCAGCTTAACGGTAGCAATAACAGGCGAAGTGCCGATAGGCTTGCCAGACAGGTCTGTCCCAGATAAGGGCGCGAAAGTGGGAAGGGCATACAGGCCAGCCTCAACTCGCACCATCGACGGGGCCGACGCCGATCCTTTCACAAATACGCGGTGCCGATCGAGAACGATGTCCTCGGGCCTCCAAAGGCGAGTGGCGTACGCACCTCCACCAGGGAAGCTATCGCTCTGCCCGATAGCCTGGCCGTCTTTGCCGAAAAGGTGGACGAAAACCGAGTAGTTCTTCTCCAGCGGCTTCAAAGCTTTCCAAAAAAGCGTGACCTCCAGGTATTCGCCTGGCCTTACCCTGCTGCTCGACAGCTCATATCCGATTAACTCGGCCTTTCCTTCGTAGTTGATATTCAGATACTGGATTACACCCATCATATCTTGTTCAGTTAGCGCTGGCGGTTTCGCGTAGGCCGGAACGATGTTGCGAAACGGTATGGTAATCGCTATCGCGAACATCGCGATTCCCAGACAGGCAGTCGCGATCGTCGTGAGTCTTGTGGGGATTATCGAACGGATCCCCAGGAACAGGGCTATGGCGAAAACCGAGATCGACGGGAACATAAGCCGCGCTTGCGAGCCCATCGTCATCTGAGTCCAGCGAATCAGCGCCAGCCCGAGTATCGCTACCCAGACCGCACACACCAGGAAAAGTATGGCCTGAGCTGAAAAATGCTGGCGCCGTCTGAGAGCAACGAGCACCAGTCCCAACAACGATACAACGGTCAACGCGTCGAAGAACCAGTATACCGACCTGTCTGCCACCACGTTGAAGCCACCAAGAACGGCCCAGAAAGACATTCTGAAGCCTTCGAATTCCGATAGCAGAAGGTCGATGATCCCCAGGTTCTCCGGCCGCCCTCCCGTTATGTTGAGCCACACGTTGAGCCCGAGAAGATCGCCGTAGAGCAGCCAGTTTCGCAAATACCACCATCCACTAAGCAAGGCCGTGGCCACGCCCACGGGAACAGTCCAGCGGACAAAAAGCGGAAACGACCTGTAGCGCCAGGAATCGATCAGCGCCGCCACGGCGACAAGCCCGAGTAACCCTAGCCCGCTCATTTTGGCGAGTGGAGCCAGGCCAACGACCACCGAAAGCCCGATGACACGGCGCAAGCTCAGGCCACGCCTGAGACACTGGACTGTCAAGAGCAGTCCAGCCGCTCCCAAAAGGTTAACCAAATTGTCGTTGTTGACCGAGCCACTGATGAAAAGGAACTGCGGAATCAGCGCGTTGACGAGCGCCGCTCCGATCGCCATTATCCGGTCGTCTGGGAAAAGCTCGCAGGCCAGAAGGTAAGTAACGTAGATGGTAGCAGCACCCATCAGGACAGACAGAAACCTGATGATGTGGACCGCGAGCGGCACGCCCTGGTACGGAAAGTTCTCAGCCTCCGTGTGGACCACCATATTCTTATTATCGTAGGCGTTCGGAACTCCTATGTTAGCGTGCGGATTCGACCAGTACAGGGCGTCGATGTCTCCGGTATCTATCCAGAAGGTGGCGAGAGCGCCCAGAAAGTAGTATAAGGGGGGCTGCCCACCCTCCTGGCGCCATGCACCCTGCTCACCGTCGGCCTCTTGAACCGGCAAGCCGTAGCCGTCGGCGATGTTCTTTACGTATGGATAGTGCCAGAGCTCGTCACTCGCCTCGAAAATAGGAGTTGTCACGCTGTAGAGACCGCTCTGGACGACAAAAAGAAGGCAGACCAGCACGGGCGCAAGGCTGACTCGCGGGGAGAAACGCGGTTTCACTATCAAATGCAATCCCTCGCCATTCTTTTATCGGATAGCTTCTCATCGGATAGTTATCGACCCGATCACGACATAGTCCTGATTCGCGTCGGGAAGACTGAGCCGCTGCTTTGTTTCGCTATCATACATTCCGACGATCAGCAGATAGTTCCCTTTCGGCAGTTGCGGGATCTTCACTAACGCGTGATCGTCCTGCACCACTTCGCGAGGCACCCAGCCTGCTGTCGGACGTTCGCCCTGACCTGGGATGCCGTCGTGCTGGTCGACGAGCCGTCCCGCGGCATCCAGAACCTGAACGAATACGGTATAGTTACCCCCGACTTCCGACAGCGCCCTCCACCACAAACTCACGCCAAGCGGGCCGGCGCCGTTGACGATGTCGATATCAGGCATACTCCCTCGCGCAACAGTTACACCGTCCACAGGGACAATATCGAAGCCCAACATCTCAATTTTACCCTCGATAATCGCCCGCGGCCCTTTCAAAGAACCCGGGGGCGTAAACTGGCGGTCTGGAGACGTGACCGTGACGGTGCCGAGCGCGATCCCGCTCTGGGCAAAAGGATTGAGGCCAAGTCTCACGCCAAGAGGAGTAGCGCTGCCGCGCGGAAAGACCGACATCGCCAGCTTATAATCACCAGACGGCAACGCCGCGGGAATGAAAAGTGAGTAATAGGCACCGATCATCTGGCCCTGACGCCAGAGACTGCGAGGGTAAGCGCCGCTAATCGGGAGTATCTCGTTCTTCACGCTTTCGCCTTTAGTGCCTTGCAGCGAAAGCTGCACGTCAAGGTCCTGTGGCACGCCTGCCTGAACGCGCCAGAAAAGCCTGAAATCCAGCTTTTCTCCCGGAGAGGCCTTAAGAGGAGATAGGGAATCCCCGCCCAGCAGCGTCACCTGGTCGCCGAAGCTAGCTCCGTAGCGCGTCGGCAGAGCCAGTGTGTCGGAATCCCCGTCGATCACCTCGTCGAGTGTCACGGCGTCGTCGATCTGGGCAACCTCATCCAGCACTCGATTGCTGTTATCTCTGATCGGCAGTCTGCTACCATCAGCCTCTAAGGGACGAACGCCCAGTCGGAGAGTGTACTTCCCTGGTGGCGCACCGGGAGTAATCCATAACTCCCTTTGATCACCGATCAGCGCTCCTTCTGACCACCACTCGGTCGGGAAGAATCCCTTGAATGGCTCACCATCAAAGGAACCCCATACGTTCCCTTCACCGTCGACAAGCTGGCCGAACACGGCAAGTCTCTGCAGGCCATCCTTCCGCACACGCCAGTACAAATCGATATCCAGACGATTGCCAGGGCGATCTTGCCGCTTCAGGCTGTAGCCGAGCAAGGCAAGCTGATTATCGAAGTTCACATCGCGCTTCACCATATCGGCGGGAAGGTCGCTTAACTCGTACGGAGTTGTCGAATAGAGGGAAAGTCCAATGCTATACGTGACACCCGTTAGCACCCGCGAGTCTAACTGGTAGTATCGTTCCGTCAGCGTGCGTCTCACCAAGTCGTTAGGATCGATCTCCCCGGACATGGATTCGTCCAGCCAGATGCGAGGGTGCCTGGCAGCGATCTGGTGAATCTCTGTCGACACCTGGTCAGAGCTGAGGCCAGGCAAGCTAGGAACGCCATATAGAAGGGCCTTGCCCTTATAGTAGTACTCGAAGGCCGTCACGATTTTCTGATCGTCGAGCACGATGGCATCGCTGTCTCTGGCATGGTCCATAATATACCGCACGGCTTCGCGATGATCCTGCCTGTAATTGTTGTTGACAACCAGATAATCGTAGCTGCCGTATGCGCCCGCGCCAAAAACGAAAAGGCCAAGCAGCATCCCAAGGGCAGGATGATAGCGGTGAAGCCCCGCTCCTCCCTGGCCGAGAATCAGATAGTATATCGGCGCAAGGAATATCACGTACCGCGTGCCATATACCGACTTATAGAGCGAAACGAGGTAAATCACCAGCAACGGCACGACGAGGCTGATCCATAGCAACAACATGCCTTCGCGCGGCCGCACCCTGGTGCGAAAGATGTTGCCACCGACCGCAAGGGCGGCGAGGACGGCGGCGAAAGGGAGAACCGCAAACTGGTTCACTGTCACCCCGAAGCTGAACGTGACGGCCACATCACGTACCACGGAATCAAGACCGACCGCTAAGGGACTGCCTGATTGGGTCAAATACCTGCCGATAGAGTTTGGCGCCTCGAAAAGCACCAGGACAAGACCTACCCCACAAATGGCGAAGAGCGCGCCAAGCACACGCACATCCTTCAACTGGATCATGTGGAACACCAGGTATAGCACCTGAGCGAAGAATAAAGCCCCGGTCAGGTAATGGGTCGCGAGGAGCGCTGCCGTGACCAGCAGATAGCCGGCAAGCAAGCGCGCCGATCTGGTCCTGGTCAGCCTTAGCAGAAGATAGGTTGAAAGGGTAGCCAGAAAGACCACCTGAGCGTAAGGGCGGGCCTCCTGCGCGTACCAGACGTAGAAGGGCGAAACCGCCGCCGCGAGCGCTGAAAAAAACCCGGCGTTTCTGTTCCAGACCTGTCGCCCCACCTGGTACAAGAGCGGAACACTGAGAAGAATCATGGCCAACGAGAGGAAACGCAACGCAAACTCGCTCTCGCCAAAGGCCGTGGTGGTCAAACGAAGGAGCAAGAAGTATAGCGGTGGATGCTGGTCGATGGTGACAGTGTCGAATATGATGATCTTATTCGTCAATAAGTACGCCAGGTCTCCCCGTGCCCTGCTGACGCTCAAGGTCTCGTCCCACCACAGGCTCTGGCTATCGATGCGATAGATCGCTAGAAAGAAAGCCAGCATTACGAGGATTTCGAGAAGAACAACCCGTCGAATAGCTGCTGTCTCTATTATGTTAAGCGTATTTTGTCGAGGCCTGGCGATGCTACCCCTCCGCTTCAACACAATCCCCAGCGCGGCCACGGCTTCTTCTGGAGAAAAGGCTCGAAGAGGCGCGTGGCTGCCTCATGGCGACATCGGGCTGATTATAGACGCATGTCCCTCGGCATGCAACCCCAGGAGAGTGCGCGGGGTGGCCTTTTGCCTTGAACGAGGCCCAGGAGCATGCTAGAATGGCGTGGCTGCCCTCGGATATAGTCGGCCGAGGAACTTTTGTTGAGGCACTTCTCGTATGGCAAATACCCTCCGTGCTTTTGAGGGCGGTTCAACCTGGCGCGAGCTTGCGACCGATGTCGCGCATATTCTGGCCCTCGGAATTCTGTCCCTCGTGTTCTTCTGGCGATTGATCACGCCTTTTGAAAGCCAGCGAATGTTCCTGGTGGAGGGCGACTTCACCAATCAATACTACCCTTACCGGACTTTTGTATCGTCGGAGCTTAGCGAAGGACGACTGCCCCTCTGGAGTCCTTACATATTAGCTGGCCATCCCGTGGTAGCGGATTCACAGTCGTCAGTATTTTATCCTTTAGGACTGTTACTGACGCCATTGCTTCCGGACAAAGGCTCCTCGCTGATGGATATTGAGCTACGCTCGATCGTTCATTATTTTCTGGCAGCGATATTTACATACCTTTTCGTTAAGCGTCTGACGAAACACCGGTTCGCTGGTCTGCTGGCGGGGATAGTCTTCTCGTTCGGCGGATACTTGCTTTCCTACCCAGGCCTTCAGGTGTCGATCCTAGAAACGGCGACCTGGCTGCCTCTGACCCTGCTGTTTATCAACATGGGGCTGGAGGGTCGGCGCCATTGGCTGCCAGCTATTGGCCTCGCTGGCGCAACCCAGGGCATGGCCATCCTCGCGGGACACCCTCAGATAGCGATGTATTCGTTCTATACCGGCTTGATGTACATCCTCTACCTGGCTTTCCGCACGCGTTGGCCACTTTCCAGGATGATCCTCGCTTGCGTCTGTTTTACGCTGGCGGCCGTGGCCACCGCGGCGGTTCTGATACTGCCCGCTCTCGAGCTGACGCCGCTATCGACGCGCAGTCAGCTCACTTACGACGCCGCCAGCCACGGCTTTGAGTTTAACTCGATGCTGGGAATAATCCTTGCCGACTGGCGCAACGAAAAAGCGCTATACGTAGGCATCGCACCGCTCATCCTCACACTCCAGGTGGTTATCCAGCGTGTCTCTGGCACCAAATTCTGGGCCGGAGTCGTGTGTCTATCGTTAGTGCTCTCATTCGGCGGAAAGACCCCGGTTTTTCCAGTCCTGTTTGCCGCCACGCCTGGCTTCGCGATGTTCAGGGATCAAGAGCGAATAGCCGTGCTTTTTGCCCTATCGATGTCGGTTCTGACTGGCTACGGGATCGCGTGGATCGATCGTGCCAAGAACGGCGAGGCGATTTGGAGGCGGCTGCGAGTCCTCGTTGGGCCAGCAGGGATATTTGGGGGCGCCTCAGGGATCCTATTCTTGACCCAAGAATGGAGAACGAGTGACAGCTTTCTGCCAGGCGCTTATGGCAGCGGTTTGAACGGCTATCAGTACTTTGTCCTTTTTACTATCGCATCTTTTGCGCTAGTGGTCATGGCGTATTCAGGGAAAGTGACAGGTCTCAGGCTTCGAGCGCTGATGATAGCTTTGGTGGCGGCTGATCTGTTTATAGTGAACTGGAGCAACAATATCGTGCCGGATCCACCAACGGTATCACGCAGCGCACTCGCGACGATGGAATACATCAAGGCTCAACCAGGCGTCTTCAGAATACGGTTGGAAAGCGACCAGTTATTGCCATCAAACTACCCGGGGATGTTTGGAATCCAACACGTGGGTGGCGACACGCCGATTAGTGTCGGGAGAATCGACGAGCTGTTGACCTCGACCAACGAATGGAAGATCTGGCAGCTTTTCAACGTCGATTATGTGGTGACGCGGAAGGCACTCACGGAAGGATTACAGCTCGTCTACAGCAACGGCGATTTTAAGACTTATCGAATGCTGTATGGCCTCCCACGGGCCTACGCGGTAACCCAGTTTCGTGTGGCAGACAATCCGGCTGAAGCTCTCAAGTTGACCGCGTCGGACGAAAACCACCCTGGCGATCTGGTTATTCTCGAAGAGCGGCCATCTTTCGTATCTCAAATGCCGGGGGCTAAGAGGCCGACCGTCGAGGTTATCGAGTATTCACCGCAGCGCATCGTGATTGCTGCAGACGGCGATGTCGACGCGCTGCTAGTGGTTTCGGATGCCTACTATCCCGGATGGCAAGCCACGATCGATGGCTCTCCAACCCGGATCTACGTCGCGAATTACGCTTTCAGAGCGGTGGAACTCCCGGCTGGAGAGCACGTGGTGGAGATGGTCTACGATCCGATTTCTTTCAGGCTCGGAGGCATCATTTCTGGGACCGCCTGGGCCTTTACGTTTGGGCTGGCCGCGTTTTATGTCTTCTGGCGGAAGCCCTGACCGAGTCGACGACTCAATTCAGACTTGATGCGTGCGAAAACGTCCTCCACTTTTCCAGTTCCGTCGACACGGACCAGGACGCCCTGTCTGTCGAAACTGTCGATCAGCGGCGCGGTCTCGCGGGCGTAGATACCAAGGCGGCGGTTGATGACCTCCGGGCGATCGTCGGATCTAATCTCGAGTTTGCTGCCGCAGCGCTGGCAGAAGGCCTGATCGGGGAACCCATCTCGCGGTGACTGGTAGGGCGCGCCACACTTCCCACAGACAAAGCGTCTCGATAGTCGGGCTGTTACCACATTCGGCGGCACGTCGAGCAGCACGGCGGCCGCGAGGGTTCGCCCAAGCTTCTTGAGTATGGCATCGAACAGGCCAGCTTGCGACATCGTCCGTGGGAAACCGTCCAGCACAAACCCCCACGCACAGTCCGGCTCCGAGAGCCGCCGTTCGATGATATCGGCCACAACTTTCTCGGGCACAAGCATTCCACGGTCGAGGAAATGCTTGACCATCTGCCCCGTCTCGGTCGGCTCCTGGGCGACGACCCTAAGCAACTCGCCAGTGTCGACGTGGGGAATGCCGAAATCGGCCGCCACCAGTCGTGACTGAGTGCCCTTACCTGATCCCGGTGGACCCAGAAAAACGACGTTAACTGGTTGTTTGGCCACGTGGTACTCCACTTCGAGCAGGCACAGCTATCTGAATTCCAGCACGACCGGCACGGCCGATCACTGTTTCAGAATGCGTGGGAGTGCCAAACAGCTACTCGCGTCCACCCGTGTATTCACGCCACATTCGGCGAACAGCCTCTGTGGTTCTCGCTCCGAAATCGGGGAAGAACGTCATAACCGCAAAAACGGCGACCACCATCAGCGCAAGCGTGCCGAGGGGGATAAACGTGCCCTTTCGCTCGGCAACTCGCTGCCCCATATCCAACGCAGCCTGGCGCGCCTGCTCCATGGTCTCCTGCGCCTTCGCCGAAACTTGCTGGCCCGACGCAAGCTCATCCATCTTGGCCCGCAGCTCTGCCATCTGACTCTTCAGTTGCTCAACCTGCATCTGAGCTGATTCCATATTCATTGATCTTCGCCTCCGTTAGCTTCAAGCATCGCTCGTCATTCTTCTCGCGAGAACACCTACGCAAATGGAGCAAATTCCGTGCCATTTATCCGCCGAGATGTGCTAGAATATGATCGAAGCTTGCGGTCTAACGGCAAGTCGCCTCGAATGGCACATTTGTTGCAACAGCCTGAATAAGGATACTTACCAGTCTCGGGTAGAGGTGAACAAAGGGGAATTGTATGATTCCTTTTTCTGACTATCCTCCTCAAAGACGGTCCACCCCCTATGTTATGGTGGCTATTATCGTCGTCAACGTCCTCGTATTCATCTGGGAGCTTCTGCTCGGGCCTAACAAGGACTACTTCATCCTTGCCTATGGCACAGTGCCATTCGAGATAACTCACGGTCGAGATATTCCGCCGCAAATCCCTATCCCGGTCTATCTCACCCTCTTCACTTCGATGTTTATCCACGCCAACATCATCCACATCGCGAGCAATATGCTTTTTCTATGGGTATTCGGCGATAACGTGGAGGATCAATTCGGGCATTGGGGCTTCCTGGCATTCTACCTGACGTCTGGCCTGGTCGCGGGGCTGGCGCAAATCGCCATCTCGCCCAGCGAGCGTATTCCCGGCGTCGGGGCAAGCGGAGCGATAGCCGGGGTGCTCGCGGCATATCTTCTCATTTTCCCCCAGGTCCAGGTCAGAACGCTCTTGTTCATCGGGCCATTCTTCACGGTGACGCGCATCAAGGCATTCTTCTTGATCGGATTTTGGATCCTCCTGCAATTCATTTTCGGCTTTGCATCGCTAGGCGGCGCCGATAACGGTGGAGTCGCCTACTTTGCGCACATCGGGGGGTTTATCGCCGGTTTGATTCTAACGCAGGTGTTCCGCAAGGCAGGGCTGTTGCCGCATCCCTGAATTCCTGGTTTGCCCCCAAAAAGTCTTGACAAGCATCTGCGCCGTATGCTATAAATAATCCAGCCCCAAGAAACTGAGTAGGGTGTGAGAGGCTCGTCTGGGAGGGGCGCTTGCCAGCGGAACGCTCGGCGACACCCGGGAACAACGAGCCACAACTCGAAAGGCTACTTGGGGCGAAAACTGGGCTGATTGCCTGGCCGACGAGTTGGCCAGGCAACTGGATACAGAAAAGAGAAAACGCAAGGCTCCTGGTGGCTAAAGCGAGGTGGCACCACCCGTTCCCATCCCGAACACGGAAGTGAAACGCCTCAGCGCCGACGATACTTAGCGGGCAACTGCTCGGGAAAATAGGTCGCTGCCAGGAGTTTTTGTATCTCCATCATGTGCGAACGGCAAAACCAGAGAAATCGCCCACGAAGCGCTCCAGTTCGACGTCGACCTCCTCCACTTGCGCCGCCGGTGGACCTTCGCGGCACCATTCGATCAGACCCTCAACCTGATCTGTTTCACCTTCGATCATCGCCTCAACACGCCCGTCGAACAGATTCCTTACCCAGCCTGCTACGCCCAGGCGCTCGGCCATATGGCGCATAGACTCGCGGAAGAACACGCCTTGAACCTCCCCGCTTATCAACACGTGCGCGCGCATTTTCGCCATTTGAGACCCCTCCCCTGAATACGTTAAGTGTAGTATACCAGCGAAACGTCTGGATAGCATTGGCGGTCATATGGCGCCACGCCTGGTAGGGTCCGAGACCACGCTATCGTAAGCAGCGACAGTGCCAGAACTATTGAATCAGCTCTTGCCATCGATGTACTGTTCACCTAATCCTGAACCATGCCCAAGGAAGAGATGATGGCACGCGTATTGCATCACTTTTTTGGAGGCCTAAAGGATTATTGACGCCGCTGTAGCGCGCATCATTGAGAGGTGACACAGATGAACCATAAGCTGCTTGGCGAGCGGCTGGAGCGGATAAGGCAAATCGCCGAGAACTATTTGAGAGCCAACGGTTACGAAATCGTGACCGAAGATAAGAAGCTTTTTCCGTATGTGGAGCCGGCCCTCGCCGCGCTCAAGCAAGGCCGTCTGCTCGTGTTCGCAATGGTCGAATTTCCCTCGGCGGAGCAATTCCTGCGGCCTGAGGAGCTGATTCACGTCCGCGACGATCTCGAGCAATTCATCACGGAAAACACGCCGGTGAGCGACGGGCGTGTCAACAGGGTGGATAGGGTGGCTTTGGTGATGTGTCCCGAGGATATCAACGTCCTCTCGCCTGTCGGCGACATCAAATGGTTGATCGTACAGGGAGAAGATCAGGTGCCCGAGGAGATCGATCGGCTATCGCCGTGAGCGACAGGTGTTTCGCGGCACGCTTCTTGCACTATACATATCATTGATAGCTCATGCTGGCCTCGCCGTCTGGCGAGCCCTATCAACGGCTGAATTTGCAATGAAGGGAGAGGCTCAATATGCACTGGACCGTAAGAGACGTGAAGCCCAAGAAGGCGCTGCAAGGTATCTCGGCTCGACAGATCGATGAGCACTTCGACGTCCTCTACAAAGGTTACGTCAACAAGGCGAACGAGATCGAGTCAAAGATGCCGACGGTTTCCCCTACCGAGGCGAACGCCACGTACAGCGCGCTGCGCGAGCTCAAGAAAGAGGAAGTCTTCGCAATCGACGCGATACGGCTGCACGAGAAATACTTCGCTAACCTTGGTGGCGATGGGGTGTCTAAGGGCAATATCCTCAATCTGATCACCGAAGATTTCGGGTCGCTCGAGAACTGGGAGACGGACTTCAGGGCGTCAGGGGTATCTGGCAGAGGCTGGGTTGTCCTGGCCTTCGACTGGGAAGACAACAAGCTTCACAACTATATGACAGACATCCATTCTGAGGCGGTATGGGATTGCGCACCGCTGCTCATCATGGACGTTTACGAGCATGCTTACTTCATAGATTACGGGACCAATCGCAAGGCCTATATCGACGCCTTTATGAAGAACGTCGATTGGGATGTGGTTAACCATCGGATCGATCAGTATGGTATTATGGCACGACGCGGCAAGGGAGGCCCATCGCTCCCGGGACGCATATTCGGCTCGTAGGCTTATCTGGCGCAACACGGACAATCACAGAGCTTCCTGTGGCAGATGGTCTGAACCATCTGCCTTTTTTTGGTCGGGACGACCAGAAGGCAGCCTGTCGAGTGTGAGAACAGATGTCTACGGATAGCAACCTGGCGATTCAGGTGGCGCTCGTCGTCATCTTTATCATCTTAAATGCCTTCTTCGCGGCATCGGAGATCGCCATCATTTCCGTGCGAAAGACGCGCATTAAACAGCTCGCGGAGGAGCAAAAGCATAGTGGCGCTCAGGCTGTCCTTCGACTTACCGAAAACCCCAGCCGTTTTCTTGCCACGATTCAAGTTGGCGTCACACTCGCTGGCTTCTTCGCTTCCGCCATCGGCGCGATCAGCGCCGTGGCCATGGTCGATAGCCTGCTCAGCGTGCTGCCGATTCCCGTGATCGCGCAGGCGTCAGGACCAGTGGCAGTGGCCCTGGTGACGCTGTCGGTAGCTTTTTTCACTCTGGTGTTTGGCGAACTGGTACCGAAGAATCTGGCTGTAACCTATGCCGAGCGAATCGCCTTCCTCGTGGCCCGGCCCATCGAGTTTCTCGCGCTGCTGCTTACCCCCCTCGTAGCCCTTCTAACCCTGGTGACGAACTTGATTCTGGCTGGCCTTGGGAGCAAAGAGACGGCGCAGATGCCGGAGATGACCGAGGACGAGATCCGCTCGATAATCGAGGCTGGCGAAGAGGGAGGGGTTGTCGAGCCGATGGAGCTGAAGATGATTCAGGGGGTCTTCGATTTCGGGGACACGGTCGTGCGCGAGATCATGGTCCCGCGCATCGACATCATCGCCATACCAAAACAGGCCACCATCGAAGATGCGCTCGATGTTTTCCTCCAGGCGGGATTCACGAGGATGCCGGTTTACGACCGAACGCTCGATAATATTGTGGGCACTCTCCACGCAAAGGACTTTTTGAAGCATTTTGGAGGAAGGGTAAGAGCCGAAACCGTCGACGCGCTTATGCGGCCGGCGTTCTTCGTTCCCGAGACCAAGAAAGTCAGCGAGCTGTTCACAGAACTGCAGCACAGGCGGACCCACATGGCGGTGGTCGTCGACGAGTATGGTGGCACCGCCGGGCTGGTGACGCTGGAGGACATGGTCGAAGAAATCGTGGGGGAGATCCACGACGAATACGATACAATGGAGAGGCAGATCGAGCCGATTGGCCCGAATGAGGTCGTCACCTCCGGCAAAGTAACGCTCGACGAACTGAACGATGTCCTCGATCTCGCCCTGAGCGGTGAGGGAGAGTACGACACCGTGGGCGGCTTGATCTACGCCAAGCTCGGCCGCATTCCCAGTCCGGGAGATCGAGTTGCCGTCGATGGCGTGACACTCACCGTGCTGGCTGTGCAGGGAAGAAGAATCCGACACGTGCGCGTGGTCAAAGAGGAAATCGCCTGATCGTCATCCAAATAGTCCGATACCAAAAGTAGGGACAGGTTTGAAGCCTGCCCTGCCAGACCAGCAGAACGTAGCCGCTATGTCGTTCTATTTACACCTCGGTGACCACGGGCAGAATGAGCGGCTGGAGCTTGGTGGTCTGATAGATGAACTTGCCGAGAACCTCCTTGATCTTGGTGACTATGAACCCGTATTCGACCTCCGCCCTGGGATAGCGCTTCAGCGCCCTCAACAGCTCAGTCCGCGCGCGGCCAAGAACGTCCGCTTCGGCGGGAATCGCCAGCCCCCGCGTGAACAGGTCAGGCCCACCGAGCAGCCTGCCAGTTTCCCTGTCTATGGCTATCGCCGCGATAAGAATGCCATCCTCGGCCAGCCGCCCCCGCTCGCGCAGCAACGCCCTGGGCACCCCCAGAGCCAGGCCATCCACCAGCACCGAGCCCGATTGCACACCACCCTTTATCCTCGCCATCTCAGGGCTCAGCTCGACGATATCGCCGATATCGCTGAGAACGATGCGTTCAGAAGGTATACCCATCTCCTGGGCCATCGTTCTGTATTGCACCATGTGGCGGTACTCGCCGTGAATGGGGGCGCAGAACCGGGGTCTGGCGAGATCGATCATCTCCTTCAGCTCGTCGCGGCTGGCGTGCCCAGAAACATGAACGTTTTCCACGACGTCCTGGTAGACCACCACGGCATCGCGGCGGAAGAGGTTATCGATGGTCCTGGACACCGTCTCCTCGTTTCCGGGCACCGGCGTCGCGGAGAAGACCACCGTGTCACCAGGCACTATTTTGACCTGCGGGTGGTCGCCGGCGGCGATGCGCGCCAGCGCCGAGCTTGGCTCGCCCTGGCTGCCGGTTACCAGCAGCAGCACCTGGTTCGCCGAAAGGCCACGTATCTGGGCAAGATCGACGAGCGCGCCATCAGGCGTGAAATAGCCGAGTTCTTGCGCCACCGCGAGATTATCCTGCAAGCTCCTTCCGACGACCGCAGCTTTGCGACCGTTGCGCCTGCCGATGTCCACCGCCATTTCGAGGCGGGTGATGTTCGAGGCGAAACTGGTGAAGATAACGCGTCCCTGTGCTTCGCCGATCACCCTTTCGAGCGTCTTGCGCACCACGCTTTCCGACGGCGTCCTTCCAGGCTGCGCCACCCTGACGCAGTCGGAGAACAGAGCCAGCACACCTTCATCGCCCAGCGCTCGCAGCCTTGGGATGTCCGACGGCGTCCCGGCGACCGGCGACTCGTCAAACTTGAAGTCGCCGGTGAACAGGACTGTCCCGATTGGGGACCTTATAACGATGCTCCGCGCATCCGGAATGGAATGCGTTACCGCAATAAACTCGACTTCCAGCGGACCGAAGCGCAAAGTCGCTCCGGGACCGATGGGACAGAGATCGGCAAGATGAGTGAGGCGGTGCTCCCTCAGCCTGGCCTCGACCAGGCCTAAAGTTAGAGGCGAGCCGCAGATTGGCAGCCGACGGCCCAGCGTCCTCAGCAGGTAAGGAACGGCGCCGATGTGATCTTCGTGTCCGTGGGTCAGCAGCAGCGCCTGGAGCTGATCCGCGTTTTCCTGCACGTAGGTGAAATCGGGGATGACCAGATCCACGCCGTGCATCTCTTCTTCGGGGAACTTCACGCCGGCGTCGACGAGGAGCATCGTCTTCCCGTACTGGACGAGATTAGAGTTCTTGCCTACCTCGCCGACACCGCCGAGAGGGATTACATTAATTGCCTTCCTGGGCACTTAGCACCTCCGGCGTGTCCCCGCACGTCGTCAGATTCGGGGACTCTACGTCAGTACGGTGCAAAACCGGTGCCATGTCAATGGCGGGTGGTGCAGCTCAATCTGGTATCTGCTCTGTGCTCAACCGCATTTCGCCGACATCGTCTTTTTCGACGATAACCCACTTTCGCCAGGCGACATCGTCGCGGTTCGGGAAGTCCTCGCGGAAATGCCCGAGGCGCGACTCCTCCCGGACAAGCGATGCCCTCAGCATCATCTCGGCGTTGAGCACGATGTTCTCGGTCTCACGCAGCTTGACTAGATCGTGGAGGTCTCTGGCGCCCATTCGCGGCACGCTCTCGTCGCGCAAGCGCTGGATTTCGTCCAGCGCCCTCGACAGACGGTCCTTGTGCTTGAGCACCGATACATCATAGGCAAAGACGACTTCCTGAATTCGCCGCGTCACCTCGTCGGCGGATAACGGCTTCTCTCGGGAAAGCGGCGCAAAGAGGTTGGCCTTGAGCTCGGCCACGGTCGCGGCATCTGGCTGAGCCTGGCGGCCGGCCTTTTCCGCCGCGCTGCGGCGGGCGTTCGTGCCCGCCTGACGTCCTTCTACCAGGCAGATACAGAATGACCATCCGGTGAGAAGCGCGATTCCGCAGGTTCTTCCCTTCCCGGCGGCGAACAGGCCGGGAACGCTGCCCGCCCCGTCGAAATCGGTCTTGACCGAGCCCAGCGTGTAGCCGAACGCGTTCATCCATTCGGGGGTATCGGTGACGATGTTGTATTCCGCCAGGCGCCTGTTATGTACCGATTCCCAGTTGGAGCTGCCCGAGCGATGCCATCTTTCCAGCTTCTCTTTGTCCACGGCCGTGAAATCGAAGATGAAGGGACCGTTACCGGCTCTCGTCTCCAGCGCAAAAGCCTTCGCGATGGCGCCGACATCGGCCTCGTCCTTCAGCTCAGGCTCGTATTTCGCCATAAACGCTTCGCCCCTGGCGTTTCTGAAGACGGCGCCGAAATGCGCGGCGACCCCCACGCCCTCGAAATGGCGATCTGCCGGGGCCGAGTTCACGATATTGAACTCGGCGTTGGCCAGCCGCGCCCCCGCGCGATAGGCCATAGCCGGACCATCGCCCACCATATCGACGAAAGCGCGATGCCCTCTGAAACCGATGGTGTTGGTAGCGAGCAGGACGGATGGGGCGCGAAAGATCTTGAAGGTGCCATCTTGAGGATTGACGCCCACCGCCCCGACCACCGCCGATCCGTCGGTGACCAGATCGGCGACACAAACCCTGTTCTGCATCTGGACGCCGCGATGGAGCGCCTGCTTCCAGAGCACGTGAAGGATGCCCTGGCCACCCTCTTCAGGCACGATGTTCTTGAGGTATCTCGCCCCTCTGGCCGGCACGGTGGTATAGGCATCGCCATCCTTCAGGAAGTTGATGCCCCATCGCTCCAAATCTCTGACGCACTCGAACGAGTTGGCGAGAAGGTGCTCCGCGGTACGGGAGTCCAGCATACCGTCGTGGGCGCGCTTCAGGTCCTCTATTCCCGCGACAAGGTCTTCACCCGGCAGGAGCGCCAGGATCATGCCCAGGGCCATTTTGGCGTAGCCCGCCTTGCCGGTGAAGCCTTTCTCGACGACCACCACCGTGTTCGTGTCATCCTTAGCGGCGATCGCGGCGGCCAGCCCGGCCAGCCCGCCTCCGACGATCAGAACGTCGGCGTCGATGATCTCCCCAAGGTCCTGCAAGCGGCTCATTGGCTCACCCTCATACTCAAAGATTCGTCGAGGCTGAAGCTCATGGGGGGACGATGCCTGCGGAACGGCGCCACCTTGATGGCCCCAACGGGGCAGTCAAGCTCGCAGTTGTAGCAGGTCCAGCAGTCGCCCTTATAAGCCGCGATAGCCTTCCCCGTGGTCGTGGATATTCGGATCACGTCGGCCGGGCACACGGTCTCGCAAACGCCACAGCCAATGCACAGCAACTGGTCGAATTCCTTGATCACGTCTGGCCTCCCGTGGTCGTTATGATAGCGCCTGAACGCAAGTCTCATTATAGCTCGAAGGAGCGGCGAGAGCAACGGTTGCAGCATTTTGTCAATCGTCATTGAGGTATTCGATTGTTAAGGTGCGGGGGATTGCCCGGCGCATTGAATCGTGGGCCGCGTTGGCGAGGTCCTTCGCACACCAGCGGTAGGCCAGGTTTCTTGTGGGATACCAGGGGTATTATGGGGGCTTGTGAAGGGTTTCCGGCACCACGGTCCGCGGAGCGGACTCCTGCGGAGAGGCATCCTTCACTCGCCCCCATACTAAACGAGTGAAGGACAAGTAGGAGGCACGGAGGCGAGAAAGGGGTTTGGGTTTGTTTGGTGGGATCCTGGTTTGCGGGAGGTCGTGGGGATGTTTGAGACAGAGGTCGCGGCGCTAAGGCCTTCGGCAGAAGGACGTCAGGCCGGTGGGCGGGAGATTGGCTTTGTTCGGCAGAAGTGGGCTGGGGGAGTGAGGGTCGCGGGGTTGTCCGAAGGACTTCAGACTCCTGCGGACAAGTCGCCGCACCAGGCTGGTGAGCGATGGATTGGCTTTGTTCGGCAGAAGTGGGCTGGGGGAGTGAGGGTCCCGGTGTTGCCCGAAGGACCTCGGACTCCTGCGGACGAGGCAGGACGTCAGGTCGGTGGGAAAGAGATTGGCTTTGTTTGCTGGAAGCAGGGTTTGCCAGAGGTCGCGGCGCTAAGGCCTTCGGCGGAAGGGCTTCAGACCGGTGGGCGAGGGATTGGCTTTGTTCGGCAGAAGTGGGTGTGGTGGATGGCTCGGTTTGTGGGGCAATGGATTGGGATTCAGGGTCGGTGGCGCTGGAGCCGAACTCGGCGAGGCGGAGGTCAAGGACCTCGCGGCGGATGGCGGCGACTTCGTGCTGCTGGGGGGCACCTGGTTCGGGGCTGGCTGGGGTAGGCGGGACGCTTTGTGAACGGCGGGCGCGGATGGACGCGAAGAGGGAATCGAAGGAGCGCTTGAGCTGGCGCTGGATGGAGGTCTCGTAGCGGTTGAGCTTTTCGAGAACGTCAAAATCTGGGAGGTCCTTCCGAGAAGGACGGGCGTGCAGGCGAGGATTATCGCGGCCGGGGCTGCTCAAGAGGATGGCCTGGGCGCTGGCGATATGGCCGGTTTCGGCGCTGGCGATATCCTTCTGCGGAAGGACGTGTTTGAGGGCGTTGAGGGCGACGCGGGCTTTGCCCTCGGGGGTTTTGGGGCCGGTGGATTGCTGGGTCCTTCCTGGAGAAGGACGGCGGTTGGCTTCGGGCTGGGCTCTGGTTGTCAATTTGGAAGACCTCCTTTGCGTTATGGGTTCCGTTCAACACGGTCCGCCTTGCGGACTCCTGGCGGAGAGCCAACGGAGACACGGAGAAGGCACGATGGGGTTCCAGGCCTGTTGAATGGAACAAATGTTCTAATATATATAATTCGTTTGGCCCCCTCGAAAAACAACATTTGGGACAGGTGTAACCCCGAAATTCTCAAAACTCGTGGCGGATGGTAGGCTCCGTATTTGTAGTCATCGTATGCTAGTGTGCCATCCTGCTTGGGTTTCGATCCCTCATAGGTAGGCTCCGTATGACCGGGTAGTGCTCCCATTCGCCGGCGTCAGTCTGGTTTCGATCCCTCATAGGTAGGCTCCGTATGATGTTCATCACCACCTTCCTGCGCGAATACTCGGTGTTTCGATCCCTCATAGGTAGGCTCCGTATTCACGCCCTCAGGGCCAAGTTCCGCCATCTTCTCCCTGTTGATGAGTTTCGATCCCTCATAGGTAGGCTCCGTATCACGACGCGGACCTTGACGGTGTAGCGGTTTGGTTTCGGTTTCGATCCCTCATAGGTAGGCTCCGTATCGACGTTCGAGCATTTGGCCGATGCCCCAGAGAGTGTTTCGATCCCTCATAGGTAGGCTCCGTATCAAAGCGCGACACCATCGCCACCCTACGCGCGGAGATGTTTCGATCCCTCATAGGTAGGCTCCGTATAGGGCTACGGCGTGCGCGAGGCCGCGAGCTCGGGCTGGTTTCGATCCCTCATAGGTAGGCTCCGTATGACGCCGGAAGTGTCAAATTGTCACTTCTGGAAGTGACAGTTTCGATCCCTCATAAGTAGGCTCCTTATCTGCGTAATGCGCTTGATTCCGTTGTGGCGGCGGTTCGTTTCGATCCCTCATAGGTAGGCTCCGTATGGTATGGATGCGGTGGATTGGAGCACTTATCCCCAGAGTTTCGATCCCTCATAGGTAGGCTCC
>JACPRP010000088.1 GCA_016189905.1 Chloroflexota bacterium
GCCATTGCAAACATTCCGGGAGGCGGTAGCCCTCCTTAACTGAACCGTATTGGGACAAGCCCCCGCGCTACGGGCAGCCACATCCAAATGCAAATTGCTATAACACGAAGCCGTCATCGGGAAAAAATACTATTCCAGGAACAGCCGCCGCAGGGTCGCTTCGCTCTCCACCTTCGTCAGCGCCACGATCTGGTCGCCTGCCGCCAGCACGGTGTCGCCGGTTGGCAGGAGAACACCGCTGTCGCGCACGATCAACGATACCACTGAGTCCTTGGGCAATGCCAGGGTCTTCAGCGCCTTGCCGGCCGCCTGGGATGTGGGCGCTACCTTAGCTTCGACGAGCTCGATGCCTGCCTGCTTGAGTTTCAGCACGTGAATCAACGTATACTCGGGTATCTCTTCCTCGATGTGTGAGAGGATCACATCGGTGCTGCTCACCGTGGCGTCGATGCCCAGTAGCTTGAATATCCTCTCGTTCTTAGGGTTGTTTATGCGCGCGATGGTGCGTGGCACGTTGAACTTGGCCTTGGCCATCTGGCAAATCACCAGATTGTCTTCGTCGTCGCCGGTTACCGCGACGACGACGTCGGCGCGATTGGTGCCGGCCTCGGCCATCGTCGAGGCTTCGCAGCCATCGCCGCGCAGCACGACACTTCCCAGGTCCTCGGCTATCGCCTCGCTCTTGCGCTTGTCTTTTTCGATTACAAGCAGCTCATGCCCCTGGTTCACCAGCTCTTTCGCCAGGTAATACCCGACTTTGCCACCGCCAACTACGATTATATACACGTGAGGCTCCCTTCGTCAGAATGGAAGAATTAGCTAATAGACCGAAGGTTCTAATGGATTGCCTTCCAGCACGTTTTGAATCGCTTTGGCCCCGAGGATGGTGGGACAAATCGTTTCCATGCCGAGGTCGTGGTAGGTGGCTTCACGAACGGGATCGTATATGCGGGCCACCACCTTCGGAACGTTGAAGATGACCTTGGCCATCTGCGCGGACATTATGTTGGTATTATCGCCATTGGTCACGGCGACGAAGGCGTCGGCTTGCTCGATTCCAGCTCGCAGCAAGACATCCTCGTCGATACCTGTGCCAACCACCGCCGTGCCTTTGAAATCGGAGCCCAGCCGTCGAAACTGATCCGCGTTCTTATCTATGACGGTGACCTGGTGCCCTTCGCCATCGAGGGTTGTGGCCAGCTTCGAGCCAACGCGGCCGCAGCCCAGGATTACCACTCTCATACACGTCACCCCTCTTATAGATTGCCTGCTGGCTCGCGGCAGAGCCAGACCCAGCAAGGCGCATTCCTCAATACGTAATTGGCCGTCTTACCCACGGTGAACTCGCCGAATCTTTTCTTGTAGCTCACGCCCATTATGACCGCGTCGACCCCGCGCTCGATCGCCTCGTCGACCACCGCGGGGCCGACCTCGCGTGCCTGTAGTATCTCGGTATCAACCTCGTAGTCGGCAGCCGCCGCGTATTCCTCGGCCTGGTCGAGGATGAGCGCGCCCTTTTGCATCTCCGGCTCGATCTCAGCATCCAGGGGTAAGGTGCGCTTTACCTCGATAACATAAATCGCGTAAATCTTTGCCTTGTTTCGCTTAGAGATGCTGCAGGCCAGTTCAATCACGAGCTTATCGGTTGAGCTGCCATTGACCGGAACCAGAACTCTGCTTACTTTCATGTTACCTCTTTTTTTCAGGTGCTAAACGACAAAGACGACTGCCGTCACCTGACCGAGCGGCGCGTTAACACCACCGGGCCAGCGTGATGACAGTCGCCGGCGTTCAGCTAATCTGATAACAAAGGTTGTGATCCCGTACGTCAGTTCTCCAGTCGTCACACATTATGCGCTCGCCGTTGAACGTCGCGCCACGACTCGCGCCCATTTTGCGACCAGTATAGTATACACCGGGGCAATGAGCGGTGCAAGCGCAGAAAGCTCGATTTTTTGTTTTTGAGCGGACACGTCATAGACGTTCGTCGGCTGTTGCTGGTTGCTGCCAGCATGGTTGCACCCTCGTTCCAATTGATGTACAATAGCTTCGTTTTGAACGGCTCTGAGCGGCGGGGCGCCTTTCAGTCGCGTCGTGGTGAAGCCTGGTCAATGTCTAGAAACGGAGGGCCTTTTGCCCGGTATCTCGGTGGTGCTGCCCGCGTACAACGAGGAGGAATGCCTTCCCCGAACGGTCGCCGCGGTGATCGGTGCACTGGAGGAGGTCGCGGCAGAGTACGAAGTTGTCGTCGTCGACGATGGTAGCAAGGACCGTACGGGTGAGGTTGCGCGAGATCTGGCGGAGAAATTCCCTCTGGTCAGGGTGATTCGACACCCGGTCAACCGGGGCTACGGCGGGGCGCTGGCCACGGGGTTTGCGGCGGCTGCGAAGGACCTCATCTTCTTCACCGACGCGGACAACCAGTTTGATGTCAGGGAGATCGGCAAGCTGCTGCCTTACATCGGCGACTACGATCTCGTCATTGGTTATCGCGCTCCGCGCGTCGATCCGTTTGTTCGCAAGCTAAACGCGCTTGGCTGGAAGACGCTGGTTAACCTGTTGTTTGGCTACACGGCCCGCGACGTGGATTGTGCCTTCAAGCTATTCAAGCGTGATGTGCTCGATAACATCAAGATCGAATCCCGAGGCGCCACTTTCAGCGCGGAGTTCCTGGTTCGAGCCAGAAGGAAGGGCTACCGAATTATGGAGGTGCCTGTCAAGCACCTGCCTCGGTTAGCGGGGAGCCCAACGGGCGCGCGGCCTAGCGTGGTTTTGCGGGCCTTTCGCGAGCTGATCAGTTTTCGTCAGAGGCTGATCGAAGAAGAAAAAGCAGCCCAGAAGTGACTGCTTGTGGAGCCGGTCGATGGTGGATACTGCGAGGCCTGATGTCGCCGGTCGTAACGCCCTTTATGAGACTACGACGCTCGGCGATAAGCCCGTTTCCCGGACACTCGATATCCTCAAGATAGCCCCGACCCCGTTCTTCTCTGATTACGGTTGCCACGTACGTATTCTGGAAGAAACCATGGCCCTGCTTAAGTGGGGAATCAGGGTCCACATATGTACGTACAGGGCCGGCAGGGATATCGCCGGCATTGATATTCGACGGGCGCTGGGGATGCCCTGGGGCAATGGGGTCAAGGTAGGCTCGTCGAAGCGAAAGATCATCTTTGACGCCTGGCTTGCCTTGAGGTCGCTTTCCGTCTCGCTGCAGGTCAAGCCTGATATCGTCCACGCCCACCTGCATGAAGGCGCGCTGATCGGCCTGCCGCTCAGTCGCCTTTGGCGAGTGCCGCTGATCTTCGATTTTCAGGGAAGCCTCACCAGCGAGATGCTCGATCATAATTTTCTGCACCGCGCAAGCCTGCTCTATGGCCCGCTGCGCTATCTCGAAACGATCATCGATCACAAAGCCACGGCGATCATCACCAGCTCTCGCAATGCGGCGGATGTGTTGATCGGCGAGTTCGGCTGTGACCCCGATAAGATCTTCCCCGTGCCGGATGGTGTGGACCCCGACAGGTTCCGCCCAAAGTGGGAGGTTGGCGATGAGCAGAAAGTGGCGCTTCGCCGCGAGCTGAATATCCCTCCGGACCGAAAAGTCGTCGTGTTTCTGGGCCTTCTGGCCGAATACCAGGGGATCAGCTACCTCTTGAGGGCCGCGTCTATTATTTGCGGGCGCAGGCCTGATGTCCATTTTCTCTTAATGGGCTATCCGGGCCAGTTGCGATATTTGAATCTGGCGAGGAGTCTGGGCATCGAGGATCACGTTACCCTGCCTGGGCGGATTTGCTACGAGCTTGCGCCGCTGTATCTTTCGCTTGGAGACGTCGCCGTCTCTCCCAAGGTATCCGAAACCGAGGGCAATGGCAAGCTGCTGAACTACATGGCCGCTGGCCTGCCAACGGTGACCTTCAAGACGCCGGTTAGCCGCGAGATACTCGGGGACCTGGGTGTTTACGCCGAGCTAGGTGATTCGGTCGATCTTGCGAACTGCCTCGACGAGCTACTGACCGACGAGGAAGGCGCAACCGAATTGGGGCGCGCGCTGCGGGGGCGAGTCCTCAAACATTTCGTTTGGAAGCACGCCGTGCGGCAGATCCTGGAGATATACGAGAATGTGGCGAACGCCTGAGCTAGAATGGACGAGATGGCAATGAAGCGACTTTGGACACCCTGGCGAATGAAGCTCATCATGAGCCCCAAGCCCGAGGGCTGCCTGTTCTGCGAGAAGGCCCCAATGGCGAACGACAAGGAGAACCTGATCCTGTTTCGAGGCTCAACCTGTTTCATAATGCTCAACGCTTACCCCTACAATAACGGGCACGTGATGGTAGCCCCTTATGCCCACGCGCGCAATCTGGACCAACTAGATACGCCGGCGATGACGGAGATGATGCTGCTGGCGAAACGATCGGTGACGGCTCTGCAGCGTGCTATGAACCCTGAAGGCTATAATATGGGCATCAACGTCGGCAAGGTCGCCGGCGCAGGGGTCGAGCATCACATACACTTTCACGTCGTTCCGCGCTGGCTGGGTGATACTAACTTTATGAGCACCCTCGCGGAAATGCGCGTGATTCCCGAGGCCCTGGATGAAACCTATGACAAGCTGATTGCCGCTGGCATTGCCGATCCCGAGCTCGCCTAGCCGAGAAGAGGGTGGTGGGGGTGGACGACGCCAGTAAGATAGTCGGATTGGCTTCCGTAGTCGAGAGCGTGATCGCGCGACGCCGTTTTCGAGAGGAAAAGCTATGCCAGGAACATATCGCTGCCCCAAGGGCGGCAACCACGAGTGGGTTGCCAAAAAGGAGAAGAACGGCACCGCTTTCAAGCAGTGCCGCAAATGCGGCCAGGTGAAACCGTCTTATTGATTCCTGCACAGGTGCCTGAACCAGGTAGGGGCAGGGTTCCCCCCCCTCATCATCGCCCTGGCCAGGTTCAGCGCACTATGCAGATATTGGTAATTTCAATAGCTGCAGATGATTGTGTGGGGGGAGCTGGTTATGTGGGCGCTTTCTTCTTCTTCTGATGGCAATAAGCTCTCCGATAGGCTCTCCAATAAGCTCTCAAAGGCGGCCGGCGAGTCCTATCGCAAACTGAGTCTCGCTCAAAAGCTCGGGCTTGTGGTGGGGCTGTGTTACGCTGTGTTGTTCGCCGTTTCTGGCTTGCTTACCCTTCAGGTTCTCGGCGAAAGCAAAGAGCAGGTGCTGCGAGAGCGGCTCTTGGTTACCGAGATGGCTGCGGCAGAGATAGACCTTGTGATGGCCGAGGCATTCCGCCATCTGGAGGTCGCCAGGGCCTCAGCCTCTTTCGATCCGACCTCCGCCGATCATTCGGCGGAGCGACACGCGCTAATGCACGCCTACATCGGGGTTGGAGCGTTCTCCTTGGGGGTGTATTTCCTCGACGCGACGGGCCGCGTGGTGTTAGCCGAGGGACCTGATCCCGCGGGCGAACGGATAGACATCTCGAGCCGTGAGGAGATCCAGCGTGTTCTGCAAACAGGTCACGTGGGGGTCTCGCCTCCTTTCATCGATGCCGGTACCGGGAGAACTATGGCAGCCGTGCTGGTGCCTGTCAACGACAGTGATGATGATAGGCGCGTGGTATCTTATCTCGCGGGCATCGTAGACCTGGATGGCTCGTGGGTGCGGGGTATCATCCAGCAGGCCACCAAGCTGGGTGAAACGGGACACGGCGAGATTGTAGACGAACGTGGCAGGGTGGTGGTAAGCACAGACCATCCGGGGTATCTAGGCCCGGGCGAGCATTTCGAGTTCTATTATCGCCTGGGCCGCCAGCGGCGTACGAGCGTCGAAGAGGTTCCCTACGAATCGGCTGACGGGAGCGCGGAGCGCCCGATACAACACGTTATGGCTTATGTTCCGCTGGCGGCCGCGCCCTGGGGGGTCGCCCTCGGTGGAGATCGCGAAGAAACTTTTGCCCCTGTTACCAGGTTGCGAAATACAGTTTTGCTGTTTGGCTCTCTAACCCTGTGCGTTACACTACTTGTCGTTTTAGTCGGCACGCGCCGCATGGTGATACCCATAAGATACTTGACCGACTCGGCGCGCCGGATTTCCACCGGCGACCTGCGCTCTCCCATTAGCATCGATGAAAAGGAAACTGGTGAAATCAGGGTGCTTGCCGAGACGATGGAGGAGATGAGAGCCGGGTTGGAGGATTCTCTAAGCGAGCTGACCCGTCGGGGCGAGGCTTTGGCGGAGCTGGACCGTTTGAAATCCGAGTTTATCTCAAGTGTTTCCCACGAGCTCAGGACGCCCCTGGGGTTCATAATTGGCTATGTCACCACCCTTCTCCGTGCCGATGTACCAACCCCCGAGCCCACGAGAAAGGAGTTCTTAGAGATCATCCGGGAAGAGGCCGAAAAGCTCCAGGAGCTCGTCGATAACCTGTTGGACACATCTCGCCTGCACGCTGGCAGCCTCGGTGTGGAAAAGGAGCCAGTGAACGTGCCGGCCATTGCCCGGTTTGTGATCGAGAGAGCCAGGACCCGGACCGATAAACACGTCTTCGCCGTCGATTTTGCCCCAGATTTTCCAGTTGTCCCGGCCGATCCCCGCCGCATAGAGCAGGTGTTGTATAATCTGGTCGACAATGCCGTCAAGTACGCCCACGCGGGTGGCCAAATAACCCTGATAGGGAAACCTGTGGACGGACTGGTTACGATCGCGGTCCATGACGAAGGAGAAGGCATCCCCACAGACGAGCTGAGCAAGGTTTTTGAGCCCTTTTACCGCGTGAACAACGCCCAGACCCGGCGAGTGCACGGCAATGGCCTCGGCCTGTTCATTTGTCGTGGCATCGTAGAAGCGCACGATGGCTATCTCTGGGCCGAAAGCTCACCAGGCCGGGGCACTGCCGTTACCTTCACCCTGCCTAACAAACAGGAGCCTGCATCGAGCGAGATGTCCTGATGCCGATCGAGGAGCTTTACAGTGCGTCCTGCAACCATCCTTGTGGTTGACGATGAGCCCCGCTACATCAGATTGATTGGCTACAATCTCGAAAGCTTGGGTTACAAGGTAGTGGCCGCTGTCAGCGGAGAGGAAGCGCTTCAAATGGCCGCCCGCTCTGTTCCAGACCTGGTAGTTCTGGACATACGCTTGCCGGGAATCGACGGTTACGAGGTCTGTCGGCAGATCCGGCAGTTTTCCACAGTGCCGATCATAATGCTCACCGCGAAGGGCGAGTCTGCCGACAAGGTCCGTGGCCTTCGCGGGGGCGCCGATGACTACATCACCAAGCCCTTTTCGGCTGAGGAGTTGCTGGCCAGGGTGGAGGCCGTGCTGCGCCGAAGCCGTGTTGCGGCGACGCGGGACGCTCAGCCAACTTTGACGTGGGGTGAGCTTTTCATAGACTTTACGCAGCGCCGCGTGCTGGTACGTGGTGAAGTGGTGAATCTAAGCCCCACCGAATACCGCCTTCTGCATTGCCTCGCGGTCCACGCCGGCTGTGTCGTGGTGCAGGAAGACATATTGAAGGCGGTCTGGGGACCTCAATACCAGGAGCCCTTCGAGGGCCTCAGGGTATATATCAGGAGGCTTCGCCAGAAGATCGAAGCGAATCCCTATGAGCCTCGATACATACTTACACGCCCAGGGGTAGGCTACACCCTGGCACTTCCTTTGTAACACCGCTGTAACATTCGGCGCTGGCTCGTTCACGCGGATGTAACAACGCTTGCTCTATCCTTGCTAAAAAGGAGGGAAAAGATGCGTCAACCAAAGTTTCTGTTTGTGCTCGTCGTAGTGGCAATAGCTCTGGCTTCGATTCCGCAGGCGGCGGTGGCGGAGGCTGACCCCATAAGTCAGGTCACGGCCAAGTTCTGGTGGTGGACCCCTGAGGTGGCTGTAGCTGCGGGGTTTAAAACTGACGGCACCTGCGTGGATGCCAGCGTTACGGGAAGGCCAGAGCTCGGTGCAATGGGTATTCACTACGTCAAGCAGGAGCACGTCGACGGGACCTTCAATCCCCTGGAGCCAGAGGCGCTCATGTTTGCTCCCGGGTCAAACAAATTGGTGGGAGTGGAGTACATGGTCACCTCCAAGACGAGGCCCGCTGGCTTCGGTCAGGCTTTCGATCCAGACCCGCGCATACCGGATGTATGGGGCCTCCATATGTCGCTGGTCGAGAACAAGAGCGGCCGGTTCTCTCCTTGGAACCCGTCCTTTACGTGTGCCAAAGACCCGACCAGGGCGACGGTGCTGGTAGGGGAAGCCAGTCTCGACGACATACGAATCAAGCTTGAGCTGGAGCCTCCTAAGGCTATGAGCATGCTCATGAGCGGGAATTGGACGGAAATGGCGGCCTCGGACGGGAAGTACCACGTGGAGGTGAAGCCTGAAGATCCGAAAACGAATAACCGGATTCCCTACGCCCAGGTGGTCTTCTCGGCCACTAATCGCGATACCGGAGAAAACATCGATCTGATCTTGCATCCGATGTGGGGCAGCAGCGGGCTGCACTACGCCGCCAACGGTGATTTGCCCGATGGCGTTTATGTTGCCACCGTGCTGGTAGGTGTGCCCACGTTCGCGCGCGCCGGCGCTGATCGCGATCGCTGGACTATGCCCAGCCAGGCCCGCTTTGAATTCAAGTTAGACAAAGGCCTGCTGGTTTCGAGCGACGTCTTGCGAAGTGATGATGGCCCAATGATGCAAATGCCTCAAGAAGTGCCCGAGCATCTACATTGATCGGGTGAGCCTTGAAGCTCACGCGATGGTGGTTCGCAATAGTATCCTGCGACTTATCATGCCTGGGTCGGGCGCGATGCATCGCGCTCGACCCAGGACCCGTAGACCCACTCTCCAGTCATCGATGTCCTTGACCAGTTTTGGTCAGGCCAGAGTTGATTGCTCCAAAACCGTGCCCGCCCGAACTTATTGGCGCCGTGAATCATGTCGTTGAATTCACTCCTCAACCCACCTGTAGTAAAGGGCGCGCTGCCGCCTGGCAGGTGACACTGCTTCCATAGGCTATTCCGTTGGCAGGGGGATGAATGCAAGCGACGGCTGGTGAATCGATGCCTGGTGTGCGGGGGGCAACACCGACCTGGCTACGGCTGGCACATTGATAGGTTTCGCACTCTAATAAGTTATGGCTGTCCCCCTCTCCCTTCCGCTACGGCTGGCACATTGATAGGTTTCGCACTGATGATCGTGCTCGACGTGGCTTTTGCCTAGTGCCCCATCAGGGCGAGGCCATTCCCGCCAATGTGGCCCGATTGTGCACTGGCAAATATAGCAGGCTATGGATGGAACGCTTCGAAAAACGTCAGGAACGTGCCCGGCAACCCCAGGGCAACCGCGATCAGCGTAGCGACAAACACCCTTGAAAAACGGTGTTTGTCGCCCCAAAAAACAGCTAGCCCAAATCGAAGCTAGGGCGCGGCTGGTGACGCCAGCGCGTCTCCAGGAACTGTTCGCGGGGACTGCGTCGCTTTGGAGCGAGAGCGTCCACCGCCAGCAGCACCAACAGCACCGGCAACAGCAGCCACCCCGTTAGAGTCGTTTTTCGTGTCCTGTTCGATTTCAGCTTCCTTTCCAGGTCGTCGAGCCGTGCCTCAGTCGTTATCTTCTTGTTGTCGAGCGCCATAAGCTGGATATTCTTGATATCGCGACCGAAGCCGATACGCCGATAGAAGTCTGTCTCGTGCCTGATAGCTGCCTTGTTCGCGTCGATCTTGCGCAACTCCAAGCGGGTCTGAGCCAGGGCGACTCGCATTTCGTCTTCCACCTTCCACCCCACCTTTTCTCACTTTAGCATTTAGAGACACTTTGCCAGCCAGGCGGCATTATAGCACCAGGAGGGCGAGTTGGCAATAGGTTTTGGGTGTGAAATTGCAAATTCGTTTTACACCTGGGCTTGTGCAGCAGAATGTGCGCTACTGTCCCAACGCGGACGGCTAGCAAGCCTGTCTAATCCTTGAAAAGACCCTGGCCCTGTGTTAGAATCAGTCGATTTGCTGGTCGCATCTGGTTTCGTTGGAGAAAGACTGTATTGAAGTCCGTTGCGCTTTTGACAGGGGCCGAAGGCCTTCTCGCTCTGAAGGAGGAATGGGACTCCCTGCTGAACAGGGCCACCGCGAGGACCGTTTTCTCGACCTGGGAATGGCAGGACATCTGGTGGAGCGTGTTCGGCGGCGATGCTGACCTGCTGTTGATCACCGTCAAAGACGGCGCCGCTATCATCGGCATCGCTCCCCTCGTCAAACAGGGGAATGTCATCCGCTTCGTCGGCGGCAACGATATCTCGGACTACCTGGATATTATCGCGGCGCGAGGCCGCGAGCAGGACGTGCTTTCGGCCGTGCTGCAGCATCTCGAAACCTTATCGTGGGACGAGCTCGAGCTCGGCTGCCTCAGACAAGATTCTCCCACGTTGCGGTACCTCCCCGAGATTGCGCGTACCCACGACCTGGCTTGTCTGCTGGAGGAGCAAGACGTTTGCCCGATGCTGAACCTGCCGGGTGATTGGGAAACGTACGTCGGCTCTCTCGGCAAGAAAGACCGCCACGAGCTAAGACGTAAAATGCGACGTCTCGAAGGATCGCGCAGTTTTTCGTGGTACGTGGCCCCGCCGACGACCGATACGGAGAGTTACGCGGAGACTTTCCTGCGCCTCTGCCGTCTTTCGAAGGAAGAGAAGGCTGCCTTCCTCGAAGATTGGCGCATGGAGGAGTTCTTCCGCGCCATAATCAGGCGATTTCTGCCGAACAGTGTTCTCAAGATGTATCTGCTGGAGATCGACGGTGAGCGGGTTGCCGTGACGCTTTGCTTCGATCAGGGTGAGGAGCTGTGGCTTTATAATAGCGGCTTCGACCCGTCGTACTCTCAGTTGAGCGTTGGCCTGTTGTTGAAAGCCTTTTGTATCAAAGATGCAATCGAGGACCGAAAGACCAGGTTTGATTTCCTGCGGGGGCGTGAGCCATATAAGTATGACCTCGGTGGGAGCGACACCCCGGTCTATCGGCTGCGGATCAGAAAGAGGCCAGATTGATAAACGTTGTGGGAGGGGCGGGCGAATGTGCCGAGTGGCTGTGATCTGTGTACATAGCTGCCCACTGGCTCAGCCGGGAAAGCTGGATGCCGGCGGTATGAATGTTTACGTACGAGAGGTTAGCCGCCAGTTGGGCAAGAATGGGATGACCGTAGACGTATTCACCCGCTGGTCAGACCCGACGATTCCGCAGATTGTGCAGTTCGACGACCACGCGAGGGTCATCCATCTCAAGGCTGGCCCGGTGAAGCCCGTTCACAAGAGTCAGATATTCCAGCACCTCCCCGAGTTCATTTGCAACTTGCGTCGGTTCAAAGAGGATGAAGACCTGCGCTACAGGCTCCTGCACAGCCATTACTGGCTTAGCGGCTGGGTGGCAGGTCTTCTGCGGCAGCGATGGTCAGTCCCGCACGTGGCCATGTTTCATACTCTGGGGGGAATGAAGAATCGCGCGCGTCCAGAGGAGAAGGAATCCGTTCAGCGTGTCGATATCGAGCGCAAGATCATAGCTTCGGCAGACGCGCTCGTAGCCAGCAGCCATGACGAAAAAGCTGGCATGATCTCGCTCTACGGCGCGAATCCTCGGAAGATCAAGGTTATCCCGTGCGGCGTGGACCTGACGCTGTTCAGGCCGATGGAGCGGCGCCAGGCCAAGCAGAGTCTGGGCCTCGACGGGAAGCGGATACTGTTATTCGTCGGGCGCATCGAGCCGCTGAAAGGGCTCGATCTGTTGTTTGAGACATTGGCCAGTCTACGCTCGACGTTCGGCGATCTTCGCCTGCTGGTTCTGGGAGAAGAGGCGCGGCTCGATGGGGAATTGCACCGGCTGAAGCGTTACGCGCGCCAGCTACAGGTCGAAGGGTCGGTCACTTTCACTGGCATCGTCGACCGGGAACGGCTCCCCGTGTATTACAACGCCGCCGATATTTGCGTTGTGCCTTCCCATTACGAAAGCTTCAGTCTGGTAGCGGCCGAGGCGCTGGCCTGTGGCACCCCGGTTGTTGCCTCTCAAGTGGGCGGCCTGCAGAGCCTGATCGTCGACCACGAGAACGGTTTGCTGGTTCCGTCACATTCGCCCCAGGCGTTTTCGGCTACGATTCGCGTGCTTCTTCAAGATGATGAATTGAGAGGCCACCTGTCGCGGACGGCACGAAGATCGGTGCAAGAGATCGGCTGGTCGGCAATCGCCAAAGAGGTGCTCGTGGTCTACGACGAGCTTGCCGATGCCAGAACGTGCAGCGATCTGTGTCTCTGTGGCCGATGGTAAGTTGATGGTGCGGATATGCTATTCATCGTGAGGTGAGAAGAAATGGCGGGAGCTGAACATAAGAGGGTCTTGGCGATAATGGCACACCCCGACGATTGTGAATTCACCAGCGCTGGCACATTTGCCAAATGGATCGCTCAGGGCGATACGGTCGAATACGTGCTCTGTACCAGTGGCGATAAGGGCAGTTTGGATCCCGATATGACGTCCGAGAGAATCGCCGCCATCAGGGAGCAGGAGCAACTGGAGGCCGCCAAAGAGCTGGGCGTCAGCCATTGCATCTTCCTGAGATACCGTGATGGAGAGCTCGAAGTCACGCTCAAGTTTCGTGAAGAGTTGGCCCTGGTCATTCGCCAGCGTAAACCGGATGTTGTCGTGACGCACGACGGATGGCGCCACTATGCCATCCATCCTGACCATCGCGCGGTGGGTTTCACTACGATGGACGCCGTGGCGGCCGCTCGCGATCATCTGTATTATCCGCACCAGTTGAAGGACGGCATCACCCCACAACGGGTCAAAGAGGTGCTCCTCTTTGGTCCACAGGAGCCTAACTTCTGGGTTGATATCTCCGACACCTTCGAAAAGAAGCTCGCGGCCCTCTCGAAGCACAAGAGCCAGGTTGCCAGAATCGAGAATCTCCGCGAGCGAATCCAGAATCTTGCGGCTACATGGGGGCAGGCCCAAAACCTCCCTCTGGCCGAAGCGTTCAGGCGCATAGAGGTGCGCTAGCCTAGTTTTTGGTGTGGAAATGCACATCGCCCCCCGCCCCAAGCGGCTAGGTATCCTTCTTCGAAGGGCCACTACGGGATGCGCTTTATACCGAAAACTATAGCAGTTTGCAAAGGATTTTGGCTAGCGGAGCAGCCACCGATATACCGAGCCTATGCAATGTAGCCATATCAAAATGCAAACTGCTATAGCAAACAAC
>JACPRP010000091.1 GCA_016189905.1 Chloroflexota bacterium
CCGAGGACCTCACCGAGAAGACCTTCTTTCAGGCGCTGGCCAATTTGCAGCGCTACCGTATACAGAGCGTCCCCTTTACCGCCTGGCTTTATCGTATCGCGCACAACCTCGTGGCCAACTGGCACAGAGATACCAGCCGCCACCCATCGGTCCAGATAGATGGACTCGTCGAGCTGAAGGATCCGACAGACGACCCGGTTGTCGCGGCCGAAAGCAAGGAGGAGAAGGACGAGCTGCACGGGGTGATCGCCCGCCTGCCGGCCGACCGGCAGCAGTTGTTGATCTTAAAGTTCGTCGAGCAGATGGCCAACGCCGAGATAGCCCAGGTGATGGGTCGAACTGAGGGCGCGATTAAAGCCCTGCTGCACCGTACCCTGGAATCGCTGAAGAACGAGCTGGTGCGCTCGAAAGAGGGAATGCAGGATCACGTGGCGAAGACCAAGCTGCCTTTCGGCGTAACGTTGGGAACCTTGGGAAGGAGGCAGGATGAGACGGAAAGCTCCGGATGATCTCATCGCGCAGTACGTCGATGGGCTCAAGGATTCTGCCGATGCCGCTGGCTCCATCGTCGGCCTCGCCGAACGACGAGAGATCGAGGCCTTGCTCCCAGTGATTCAGCGGGCACGCAAGAATCTCGTACCTGTGGCGCCGTCCGAGCGCTTCTCGACGGTCTTATGGGACAGGCTCGCGGCGGCGTGGCACGAACAGCGGCGCCAGGAGCGCGTGCAGAGCGGGCAAAGACGGGAGTTCTTCCTGCGCGCCGCGGCTATCGGGTCCTTCGTCTCTTTCGCCGCGCTGGTGGCGGTGGCTGTGCGGTCGCGCGGCGGCAACGTGCGATTGTGATCGCCTCGCGCCGCCTTTCCGAAAGTCTGCCAGCCTTCTCCCTTGTGCTATGCATCCTCGGCCATCATTTGCGAACAGATCTACGGGAAAGAGGATAAGATATGCGGTGTTCTTGGGGAGGGAGCAGCGTGAACCTTGTCGTCTTTGAGGGGTTGGATGACGGAGGAGTAGTGAGATCGAGGACGTACAGCAGGCTGATCATCCGCTACATATGCCGCTACGAGATGCGGCATCTGCTGGAGCTACGTGGCTTCCGGACCGATGCTCTCTATGGGGATTTTGAACGCGGACCTTTCTGCTACGGCGGTGAGCAGGTCTGGATAGCACGAAATAATTGTAAAACGTGAAACACTACCGCCTCTTGACGATGGCCTCGTAGATGGCCTCGAACTCCTCTTGCGAGTAGAAGTGAATGACGAGCTTGCCCCCCTTAGCGCTGCGCAACAGATTGACTTTCGTCCCCAGCGCGCTGCGAAACTCATCTTCCAGCGCCGTGTTCTCCTGGGATGGCTGCCGCGGCCCTTTCGTACGCCGCGGGGCGGTGCCCAGGCGCCGGACTAACTCCTCGGTCTCGCGGACGGAGAGCGCTTTCGCCAGGACGATGCCCAGCGCCTGCGCCTGAACCAGGGTGGATTCGAGGCCGAGCAAGGCGCGGGCGTGTCCTTCGGTTATCTTGCCAGCCGCCAGCGCTGCCCTGGCCTCTTCCCCAAGGTTGAGCAGCCGCAGCGCGTTGGCGACGCTGACCCGGTTCTTCCCCACGCGGGCCGCTATCTTCTCCTGCGTCAGCCCGAACTCGTCGGCGAGCTGCCGGTAGGCCAGCGCTTCCTCCAGGGGCGTCAGATCGGCCCGCTGGATGTTCTCTACCAGCGCCAGTTGCAGCGCCTGGTCGGGCGTCGCCTCTTTGATCACCACCGGCACCCTGGTGAGACCGGCGATCTTTGCCGCCTGCCAGCGTCGCTCGCCCGCGATGAGCTGATAACGCGCGCCGGCCAGCAAGGGGCGCTCTTCCATCGGGACCTCTGCTACCAGCAGGGGCTGAATAACGCCGTGCTCACGGATCGAGCTCGCCAGTTCCTCCAGGGAGGCGGCGTCGATGTTATGCCTTGGCTGGCGTGGATTGGGCACGATATCTTCCACCTGTGCGTGCGTGAGCTGGGATGTGGCGACTGGGATGAGCGCGCCTAGACCTTTGCCGAGGCCTCCCTTGGGCTTACTCACGGGATTCCATCCTTCCTGTGGTCAAATCAAATGCGATGAACGCCAAGTAGGTCGTCATAATTCTCACCGCAAAGATTTCCAATGATCTCTTTGCGCCCTTTGCGATCTTTGTGGTCGCGCCCATCTCATCCGCAAAAGGACGCGACCATCTCGGAGAGGTGGTCGCGCCCATCTCATCCGCAAAAGGACGCGACCATCTCGGAGAGGTGGTCGCGCCCATCTCATCCGCAAAAGGACGCGACCATCTCGGAGAGGTGGTCGTGCCTATCTCATCCGCAAAAGGACGCGACCATCTCGGAGAGGCGGTGAAACAACGAGCCATATATGCTGCAATGTACCTAGCCACGGCCAACCAGCTCTTCCGCCAAGGCCCGGTAGGCTAATGCCCCTTTGCAGCTCGGATCGTAGTCGATGATGGGCTTGCCATAGCTCGGCGCCTCGGTCAGGCGAATGCTGCGCGGCACGATCGTGTGAAAGATGAGCTCAGGGAAGTGCTTGCGCACCTCCTCCACGACCTGCGGCGAGAGGTTGGTACGCGCGTCGTACATGGTCATCAAAAGGCCGACGACGTGCAATTGTGAGTTGAGATTGTCGCGGATCATTTCGATGGTGCTCACGATCTGGCCGACGCCTTCGAGGGCGAGGTACTCGCATTGTACCGGGATGATCACGCCATCGGCGGCCGTCAGCGAGTTTACGGTGAGGAGTCCCAGCGAGGGAGGGCAATCCACGAGGACGTAATCGTAGCGATCGACGATCGTCTTGAGCGCCCGCTTCAGGCGCTGCTCGCGCGCCATCAGGCTGACCATCTCGACCTCCGCGCCGGCCAGGACCGGCGAGGAGGGCGCCAGGTCCAGGCCAACACGGTTCGTCAACGTGATGATCCTGGCGAATTCGGCCTGTCCCATCAGAACGTCGTAAACCGACGCCGGCAAATCAGACTTGTCAACGCCCAACCCGCTGGTGGCGTTCGCCTGGGGGTCCATATCCACGAGGAGGACCTTGCGATTGGCCGCGGCCAGGCACGCGCCCAGATTGATCGCGGTCGTCGTCTTGCCGACGCCGCCTTTTTGATTGGCTACTGCGTAGGTTCTGCCCAACTCCGCCACCGCCCTCGCTGCATATTTGCCCCGTGCGGCAACCGCAGATAGTATACAGGATTGAATAGCAGGTGCCAAGAAGTCGCTGAGATCAATTCCGCGAGAAGGTTCCCGTTGTCGACCACGAAACACACGAAGAGGAAATGGGTTGCGGCTTTCCTTAATCCACGTCCGCATCCATCGTTGGTAAATCGCTGTTGGCAGCCTTGCCCGATGGTCAGATTTCTGTTAGACTCGATTCCGCGAAAATGGGGTCATCGTCGCCTAGCAAGGTATCGGAATCTACTTATTAAGGACAGACGACTGTGGACTTCGACGCCGATCTCCATATCTTCCGTTCACCAACATTCCGGAGCGTGGTAGAGGAAGCCATAACGTTCTTCGTCGGCACGCCGGTGCATGAACTGCCCCCGCCCTCTGACCTCAGGTTTATCGGACCCGGGGTTTACGCTTGGTACTACATCGGAAGCTACGACTTGTACGCTAAAATCGCCGACCTTAATAGGCATGGCTGCGTCATGCCCATATATGTGGGCAAGGCCGTCCCTCCAGGGTGGCGCACAGCGCGGGTCACGGCATCGGAGACTAAGAACTTGTTCCAAAGGCTCAACGAACACACGCGTAGTTTACGCCAGGTGGCTAACTTGCAGCCTGAGGACTTGCGGTGCAGATTCATCATCCTCAACGATATCGAAAGCGATCTGGTTGGTCCAGCGGAGGCGGCGCTGATCAGGAGATATAGGCCGCTTTGGAACACTGTTGTAGATGGGTTTGGTAATCACGATCCGGGGAGTGGACGCTATAACCAGGCGAGATCGGAGTGGGACGTCTTGCATCCCGGGAGAGTTTGGGCACAGCGGCTAACTGATGCCTCGTCTAACCTGGAGGATGTGATCGCAGAAGTAAGACAGGCCCTGGCTGAGCTACGGCCTCCTTAGCTCCACCACCGCCTCGTAAAGCCGGTGTGATTTTTGAGCCTTCGCCACACGTACATCTGATTGGATGATGCTGTTTCCCACCCGTGTTGTCCTTGGCATATGGATCTCCACCACCTTAAGCCCCACTGTGGCAGCTATCTCGCCAAAATACTGGTCGGTGGGTATCGAGATGCCCTGTAGAATACTGTTCCCGATCACAACGAGTGCAGTGCCTCCGTTCCTGAGAACGTACTGGATCCTCTGAGCGTACCTATAACAATCATTGAAGTACGAGGCGGCATAGTTGGCCCAGCCGTTGCCGCCGTAAATGCCCCTATCTGGGTTGAGTGCGCGAAGGATGGAAAGGCGCTCGGCGAGATCTGACTGAGGGGCTAAGAACTCTAGATCAACGCATTTGAGCTCGCGAACCGTCTGCCAAAACTTGCCAAAGTTGAGGTACTCCAGCCGCCGCATATCTTGGGGGTGGTTAGCATACCCAAGCCAGTAGAGCTGAGGTCGGGTGTTGCGGTTGTAATGATAGTTGTTTAGATATGGCGGTGAAGTGATGATCAAATCCACTGAACTGGCGGAGAGATGGCTCTCATAGCGCAGAAAGGAATCGTTTATCACCTGGCTGCTGGGTGTGCCCTGGGGCAAGGACGCCTGTAGCCAGACGATATCCTCTTCCATCTCCCGGAGCTTATCTAGAATGGTCTGGAATACCGGGAAATCGTCGATCTCCTCCCGTCCCGCCGATACTCGTCTACCCAGGCTCGGCTCATAGGAGTAATTAGAATAGCGTACCATTGTCGAGGCAAAAGCCAATCGAAACAGATCACTCAGGCTCGTATCCTTGATAGCATCAATGAAGTCCTGAATGATGAGGACCTTATGCAGAACCTTTGGACTGTAGAAATCTGCTCGTGTCTTAAACCCGTTCGGGGGGGTACTCTTAGGGGTATAGTCTATCGATACCTTGTCCTTCCAGAAGACCTTGAGCCGCTCGATCATATCGCGCAGCGCTTCCACTCTGATTTGGCAGGCGTTGAGTTTCGTGCGACAAGCAAGCGCGGCGTAGGGGTTGATCTCAAAACCAATCGCCTTGTGACCGAGCAAGATCGCTTCGACCAGTGTTGTTCCCACGCCGGCGAACGTATCCAAGACGGTACCCTTGTGAGGGAGATGCCGGTCGAGGGCGTCTCTAACGAAGCTGCTGGAGAAGCCGGCTATCCACGGCACCCACCTGTGAACAGGCAGCAGTTTATTACCGACAAAGGCAGGATCGCTGAATGCCGATCCGTTACTTCCGTCTGTTGTGGTCGGCTCTTTCTCTTCGCCAATAAGACTTAGCTGTTCCCACTTTTCTTCGGTAAACGCACGCGCCATCTCAGCCTCCCAAGTATTGGTTCAGCGTCGCCGACCTCGCTTCGTCATCCGCTCGACCCGCTCAAAATCCTCGGGACTCCAGATCAGCTCCTTATTGGACATGCGGTTGTGGTCTTCACGGATAACATCAGCGATGTCAACCCTTGCAGGCTCCACCGGGTGCTCGTCTAGATAAGCCTTGCGGAGAGCACGGTACTCTGCCTGGGCCGCCTTCTCAAAACGGAAGCTTTTAACTATCTTTCCGTTCAGCATAAGGTGAAATCGCCCATCATTTGGAACATTCTCCGTTGCGCGCTCCAAACTTAGATTGGCGGCGGGAAACGATTGTCTGAATTCCCGGCTGGACACTTCGGAAACCTTCTTTACCGATGCAACTTTGTGATTCAGGATAACGGTACGAGGATAATTTGTCAAAACAAACAGGATGGCATGTCAGTAACGACTGAAAAGTGAACTCTTAATGCTTGAAAAGTGAACTGTTTCTGCTTCAAAAGTGAACCGGCGGTGGTATGCTCCTCTGGTTAAGGAGGAGCGCATGACGCAGATAC
>JACPRP010000090.1 GCA_016189905.1 Chloroflexota bacterium
GTGCTGGTATATACTGAAGAGACGATCAACCTGAAAGGAGGCTATTGAGCAATTGTGAAGGTTGTTGGAGATATCGCGGTTTTGCCGCGAAGCAAAGCGTCTGAGGGCGTGCGAGACATGGTTGCGCTAGCCGTGACCGAGATCCAGGCATCGGGGCTCAGGTACGAGGTCGATGCGATGAGCACCGCCGTAGAAGGGGAGTTCGACGAGGTCATGGATCTGTTCAAGCGAGTGCACCGAGCCGTGATGGATTCTGGGGTGGACCGTGTACTCACGATCATACGCATCGACGAGAAACGAGGCGGAGTGACCATCGACCACAAGGTATCGAGTTTTCGTTAGCGCACGCGAGCGGTTGTTTTGGGTTCGGATCTCAATACCGGGGTAAAGGGCTCGTTACTGGCAATGGCGGAGATGGCGAGGTCATCTCCATTAGCTTTCGCAGCTATCTCTCACAGCGGCGTTTGGCATGATTGCTCTCGCCGGCTTCACCGCCTTGCCAGAAGCCGTTCGCCCGTTGGATCAGGACAGGCTCTAACCAGCAGTTGATGCCAGCTCCGGTATCCGTCCCACCAGGGTCGTCCATTCCTCTGCGCCCAGCCCGGCCTTGACCCACCCGGCCATCGCAAGAAACACCGGATTTGGCACCACCCTCATCATCATTCTAAGGTAGTCTTCTTGCTCATCTATGGTCAGCGCACGGACTACCCGAGGAAGGAGTTGAGGCATTATCTCCTGCGGCAGATACCGGGGCGCCTGGCTCGCAAGTGCCGCTTGCTCCTCAATACCGAGACGCTCCTTCGCTAGAGCGAAGAGGTGTGTGTCTTCCTTGCGACTGTGGAGAGCCAGAACCGCGTTGAGGGCCACAATTTGCCTTTCTAGCTTCGAGGCTAACGCGGAATGCCTGGGACCCGCGCCACTCTGGACATCAGCTAGCAATCCCTCAATCGAGCCAAAGAGTTCGTTTTCAGCCTCGTGATCGAGGAGGTATGGCGTGCAAGCCAGCGACGCCTTGGACTCAAGGGCTGGAAAGAGCACTTCCTCTTCGAATGTGGAGTGGCCCTTCACTACTGCGCGGATGAGGCTGAACGCCTCGGCAACTCGCGTAGCTGAACCATCATCTACCGTTCTAAACTCTAGGGCTCTTGTCAAGCGTTGTTGATTATTGACACTGAGGCCAGTCAGCCGCTAAAATGCGGGCAGTTATGCTGCGCAGCTATGGCTCAAAGCGGGCCGGTGACGCCAGTTGCAGGTGATTGCAGCGATGCAGTATAAAGGAGGGGGTACGCTGATGTCTAAAGTGCGTCTTACGGTGGCCTGTGGCGAGTACGACCGAACCAGAGCGCTTATCGACGGCACTGTTCAGCCTGAAGGAATCGACTTGAACTTCATCGTTTTGCCGCCGGAGGAAATATTCTGGCGTATGGTCAGGAACGAGGAATTCGACGCGTCGGAGCTGTCGCTGTCGTCCTATTTGATGGAGCGTGCGCGCGGCAAGACGAAGTTCATCGCCATCCCCGTCTTTCCGTCGCGCGTTTTTCGCCACGGGTGTATCTTCGTCAACTCTGATTCTAGAATCGAGCGGCCCGCCGATTTGATCGGTCGGCGCGTTGGCGTGCCGGAGTATGAGGTCACGGCGGCCGTGTGGATTCGAGGCATCCTGGAGCACGAGTATGACGTTGCGCCAGATAAAGTGCGATGGTTCGGCGGGGGTCTGGAGCAGCCCGGGCGCAAGGAGAAACTGGACTTCAAGGTGCCGCAAAACATCAGCATAGAGACCATTCCTACCGACCGGACACTGAATTCGATGCTGGAGACCGGTGAAATAGACGCGTTGGCGACGCCACGCGTCCCCTCCTCGTTCCTGGCCGGCTCGCCGAAGGTGCGACGCCTGATCCCCAATTACCAGGAGGTCGAAATTGACTACTTCCGCCGAACAGGCATTTTCCCCATTATGCACACCTTCGTCATTCGTGAGGAAGTATATCGACAGAATCGCTGGGTGGCGATGAGCCTCTACAAAGCGTTTTGTCAGGCGAAGGAACGCTGCTACCAGAACCTGCAAAACGTAGCGGCGCTCAAGTATTCGGTGGTTTGGCTTATGCCGGAGTTGGAGCTGCAGAAGAAAGTGTTCGGCAACGATCCCTGGCCCTACGGCCTCGACGCCAATCGGAAGACACTGGAAACAATGGTACAATATGAGTTCGAGCAGGGGCTTATAGACCGAAAGCTGGAGCTTGAGGAACTGTTCGCGGAGGGAACGCTGGACCTGGCTAAGGTGTAGTCTAAAGGAGAGTAAAAGGATGCTGATTCTCACAAATGATGACGTAATGCAGGTTCTGACGATGCGTGACTGTATGGCTGCTCTCGAGGAGGCTTTTCAGGATTTGCACACAGGAGACGCGGTCGAGCGTCCGCGTTCGCACACCTATACCCCATTGGAAGACGATCGCTACTATCTCTTTAAGTCGATGGATGGGGGCCTCAAGCGCCATCGGGTGCACGCCATTAGAATGAGCTCGGATATGATTCAGGAAGTTGAGCGCGAGGGCACTCTGCGACGCGAGAAGATTCCAGCCGCTGAGGGTGGAAACTGGGTAGGCATGATCCTCCTTTTTAGCATGGATCGCCTCGAACCCCTGGCGCTGGTGCAGGACGGCTACCTGCAGCGCACCCGCGTCGGTGCGACCAGCGGCCTGGCTGCCAAGTATCTGACGCCGGAAGGGGTCACCGAAGCAGGCTTGGTCGGCACGGGTTGGCAAGCCGGGGCCCAGATAATCGCTTTGAAGGAGGCCCTGCCAGACCTGAAGAAGGTCTCTGTGTACAGCCGCAACCGGGAGCGAAGAGAGGAGTTCTGTCGCGTCAACGCGAGCCAGGTGCCTTTCGCTCTGGACCCGGTGAATAGCTCCGCCGAGGCGGTGCAGGGCAAGCGACTATGGGTCCTGGCGACCAATGCGCTCGAGCCGGTTGCCGATGGCAACTGGCTGCTGCCGGATAGCCACGTCAACTCGCTTCAGGGCCGTGAGATGGACTGGGCGACGCTGGCCCGCGCCGATCGAGTGATAGCCCGGGCGCCGGCTACGCCCACGCATTGGGCGCCAGCGGGCTTCGAGCCAGCGGAGATGCGTATCTCGGCCGGCAAGGGCGTCGACACGAGCGACAGAATGATCATGCTGGGCTCGGTGATCGCCGGTGGGTTCAAAAGGGAACCTGGCTGGGTCACCTTGTTTGGTGGATCGGAGGCGGGTGGCAGCGCCGGACTGGGGATACAGTTCGCCGCCGTGGCGAACGTCGTCTACCGTCGCGCCCGCGAAGCCGGCCTTGGATTCGAGGTCGATGGCAAGTGGCTTCGCCAGGGTTTCAGGCCATAGAAAAACATAGGTGGGAGCCGCGTTCTACCCCGAGATGGGGTCGGGCCAAACAAGCGCATGCCGTGGCAAACTATTAGTCCGTCAACGTTGCTTTGATGACCTGTCATTCTGACGAGCAGGTGGGGAAGGGTGGGGGCGACGAAGAATCTCGGTGCTCAGAGGTCGAGACCCTTCGCCCTTCTGCGGAAGGGCGAAGGGTGCCAGTCATCATACTAACGGTGGCAGACTACTGTGGTGCGGTATGCGCTCAGGCGTTGTGCAGGAAGTGGGCGACATCGCCATCGCGCATGATGTAAGTTCGTCCCTCGGAACGCAGTAAGCCGCGCTTCCGGGCATTGGCCAGGCTGCCACTCTCCAGCAATTCGTCGTAGCGGATGACCTCCGCGCGGATAAAAGCCTTGGCTATGCTCGTATGGATCGCGGCGGCTGCATCCACCGCGTTTGCGCCGCGCGGCAGCGTCCAGGCCCGCACTTCGTCCTCCCCAACGGTGAAGAACGATATCAAGTCCAGGAGACGGTAGGAAAGCTGGATCACGCGGTCCAGGGCCAGTTCCGCGACATCCCAGGCGGCGAGGAATTCGGCGGCTTCTTCCGGCGAAAGCTCGGCAAGATCCATCTCTAGACGGCCGGCGATGGCCACGACGCTTGTCCCTTCTTCCTCCCAGCGCCCGCGCAGCCGGCCGATGAGGTGTTGATCGGCGCCATTGTCATCGGTGTTCAGCAAGATCAGCCAGGGCTTCTGGGTGAGCAGGCCGTAGCCGCGCAGTGTCTTCTCTTCGGCGGCGTCGAGCTTGACAGACCGGGCTGGCTTGCCGTCGGCCAGCGCCGCGTGAATTGCCTGGAGCGATTGAAGCTCCTGCTCGCGCTGTTTGCGCTCTGCCTCGAGCCCCTTTCCAAGTTGCACTTCCTTTTCGAGACGGTCCAGCCGCTTCTCCACGACGGCAAGGTCGGCGAGAAGTAGCTCTGTTGAGAGTATCTCGACGTCCCGCTCGGGATCGACTGAGCCGAGTGGATGGGCTACCGACTCGTTCGTGAACCCACGGATTACGATGAGCAACTCGTCGCTGTTGCGCATCTGCCCGATGAGCTGCGCGGCCTGGCTATCGTTACCCATGCCCTGCATCAAGCCGGCCACGTCGACGTAGCGCACCTCCGCAGGCGTTACCTTTTTGGGTTGATACATCTCAGCCAGCGCCGTGAGCCGTGCGTCAGGTACCTTGACCACGGCGAGGTTTGGCTCGCTGGATGCCGCCGAATACGTCGCCACCGGCACCTTGGCCCGACTCAAAGCGTTGAAGACGACGGTTTTTCCCGCGCGCGGCAGTCCCATGATCCCTATTTCCATCAGCCTGGCTTGTTACCTCCGAACGTACAAAATGCTCAACGAATTATACCAGGTGTCGGGATTCCTTGCCCAACGTGTTTGAGCACGGCGGAATATGGAGGCCCGTCTCCAGCGTGCGAAGGTCGTGCATTCCGACAGTTGCGAAGGGGTAGGGGGGAAACGCCGTGGTATCAAGAGTAACTCTGAGCGCCCGGTCGAAAAGGTGTGTTGAGATCGCTCGATGGTCTGTCACAGGTAATGTTTGGCGAGCAGGGGCGAGGATATATCCACGTCGTCCTCACCCCTGATATTGCCCGGTCTTGATTCTCGCCACGATCAATAAGCTCTGCGCCCAACCAACAGGTTATAGATCGCGATAGCTAACGCCACCACCAGTGCGATCCATACCAGGTTGCCTAGGTTGCCGACAACTAAGCCGAACAGCCAGAAGAGTAACAATATTACCACAATAGCCCAAAGGATTGCAGGCATCGGATCATTCACCTCCCTTCGTCAACCTGTCGCAGCTATCTATCACAGTTATCTATCGCAGTTATCTGGGGCACGAATCGTGCCAGCCGAGCACGACCAAAGCTCTAGCTCTGCAGAGAAAAGCGGGGAAGCTATTGACGCTCGCGTTTGCGGGTGATATGATGGGGCAGCTTCAGTTCCCAGGAGAACGCGAGGCGGTAGTTCCTCTCGGGTGTTTGGGTTAGGACGCGATAACCGAGTTCTAGAGGGGTTCATGCGCTTTCTGTACGGCAGGGCAGCTATGCCCGGACGTTCCATCACCCTATTCGAGCAACGCATCCAAAGACCTCATGAGCAGCGCGCAAGGCGCTCCTCAGCGACTTCACGATGATCCGCGGAAACGCCGGCACTGTTCCATTATCCTGATGAGCGGGCTACGCGTCGGGCAGGGGCAGCCGACGCAAATTGAATAATTGAAAGGGGAGTGTACAGAATGGGCTACTACAAGGATTTGCGGGAGTACATCGGTGTTCTGGAGGAGAGGGGTAAGCTCGTAAGGATCAAGAGGGAGATTAATAAGGATACCGAGCTAATGCCTCTGGTCCGTTGGGAGTTTCGTGGCCTACCTGACAAAGACAGAAAGACTTTCCTCTTCGAGAACGTGACAGACGCCAAAGGCAAGAGGTATGACGGAACTGTTCTGGTTGGCTCCCATGCGGCATCCAGAGGCATCTATGCGCTGGCGATGGGGACCGAGCCGGAGGGTATCGTGCAGAAGTGGCAGCGGGCCCAGCTCAATCCGATCAAGCCTGTGATGGTTGCGTTTGGACCGTGCCAGGAAGAGGTACACGTGGGCGACAGCCTGCTCGAGCATGGAGGATTGGGGGAGTTTGCCATCCCAATATCGACCCCTGGCTTCGACAATGCCCCCTATTTCTCGGCGGGCAACTTCATATCTAAGGACCCCGAGACCGGCATCAGGAACGTGGGTAACCATCGAACCATGGTCAAGGGCCCGGCAAGAACCGGACTTGATGCGCAAATGCCCCAGCACTTGCGCCAGCACTGGCAGAAGTGCAAACAGCGGGGCATCCCACTGCAAGTTGCTGTGGCCATTGGGCCCACCCCGAATGTCGGCCTGGTGGCAGTCACGAAGGTTCCTTACGGCGTCGACGAGTTCGATGTGGCCGGAGGCATCGCCGGCGAGCCGATCGAGCTGGTGAAGTGCAAGACCGTCGATCTGGAGGTTCCAGCGACAGCCGAGATTGTAATCGAGGGAGAGGTCCCGACCGATTTCCTGGAGCGAGAGGGGCCGTTCGGCGAGTTCACCGGCTACATGGGGATGCGCGGACCGAACTTAACTGTCAACGTCAAGTGTATCACGCATCGTAAGCAGCCTATCTGGAACGCTTACATCAGCCAGTTCCCGCCCAGCGAAAGCAGCCTGATGACACAATTGGGTGAGGAGGCTGCTCACTACAAGCTTCTGAAACACGACCTCGGCATCGATAGCGTGGTGGACGTTGGGTTCCACGTCGAAAGCGGTGGCCGGATTCTGTGCGTCGTCCAGATGAAAAACAGCACGACGCCGCAGGTCTGGCAGGCGTTGTATGGTGTTTGCTCGCGAACCGCCTTGTATTCCAAGATCATCATAGCCGTCGATGACGATATCGACCCGCGAGATATGGATTCCGTTATGTGGGCGCTGTGCTACCGTATGCAGCCGCATCGGGATATCCATGTTGCTAAGGGCAAGGCCGCCGCTCTAGACCCATCGGCCGTCGCGATGGATGAAAGGCAGCAAATGTCGGAATACCCGGCAACCTCGTCTCTGCTGGTCGATGCCACGAGAAAATGGGGCTATCCACCAACCTCGTTGCCAAGAAGAGATTTTATGGAAAGGGCACGCCAGATCTGGGATGAGGAAGGTTTGCCCGAGCTGAAGCCTAAGATGCCATGGTTCGGGTCGTCGCTGGGCTACTGGCCAGACGAGATTGCCGAAGAAGCCGAGCTGGCCCTGCGCGGTGAGCATTACATAACGGGCGAGAAGCTGGCGAAGAGCAGGATCAAGATTTGATCTCCGTGAGACGATAGAAGGTAGCACTGACCCGCCAGAAGGTAGGACGGCTCCAGCGGCTCCGGTTTTTTGGATTTGTTGAAGGGTTATGGTACAATTCGGGCAAACCAAATGCTCAGGGCATGGTTTTAGCCATCACTTTGTCGCCGCGCCAGGGACGCGTCTTCAGCTCAACCCTGAGCGTGGCGATGCGGCGCGAGATGCCGGCCATCTGATGGCAGGAGGATTGCTCGTTCGCCGGAACGGCAATCTCAACTACTATCGGGAAAGCGCGAAGAGGGACTGGATGCTGGAGCCGGACGAAGAAAGAGTCAACCTTGAACTGACGGGCTGGGAACTCGAGGAGGTGTATCAGGCGCTGGTCCTGAAACGGGAAACCACCCGCGTGATGTCGGACGTAGACGACTTTTGTCTTCTCGAAAAAATTGAACATCTCCTCGACGGCGAGGATAGAGAATACTGCAAGGAGAGGGTCAAGCAGTACTCTCAGAGGCTCGCCAGGGTCTTTATCGAATATGGCCGTCTTGAACAATTTCAATATGACCACGACTGGAGCAACGGTTGCCGGAAACCAAGGCCACATTTCCTCACACAAGGCATCTATGACACGATGATAACGGCATTTGAGCGCCGGTTGACCTTAGAGATTGAGTATGAGGAGCAGGATACACGCGTGGCTGAACTGCCATTGTCTATCAGAATGATCGATATTTATAAGGTATCAAAGGGGTATATTGAGGCCTACTGCCACGCGGATCGAGCTGTGCGCGTCTTTCGAGCGGATCATATCATCGATGCAAGGCTTACCCTGATGAGCTACGAGATTCCAGACGAGTTTGTTCCATCCGTTTAGTGGTCGAGAGGCACGTGAATCCGAGAATTCGCCCATACGAAGCTCATTCGATAAATCACAACGGATATCCAGCCATCTTGATTCGGGATAGATTTGGGCTATCCGAGCACGCCGTTATGCTTCCGAAACAGCTTGGCTTGCTCCTGGCACTATGCGACGGGACCCGTGACTCCGAAGCTTTGCGGAAAACCTTCGAGCTATACACCGGCTTGTGCCTCGAACCCGCGACGGTCGATGAGTTCCTGCAGCGGCTCGACGAAGTCTACCTTCTTGACACCCCACGCGCGGCCGCCGCGGTAGCGCTCGCTCTGGAGAGCTATCGCTCTGGTCCGTTTCGACCTCCTGCCTGCGCAGGACGCTCATATCCCGCTGGTCTAGACGAGCTGCGAACGATGGTGGACGGTTACCTGACCGGGGGCGAGCTGAAAGGCCTGACGCGCAATGGACAGATACGTGGAATCATCAGTCCGCACATCGACTTTCAAAGAGGTGGCCCTGTTTACGCGGCCACCTGGCGGCTGGCTGAGCACGCGCTGCGAGAAGTTGAGGTCGCCGTCATATTCGGGACAGACCACGCCGGGCCAGACTTCCCACCATCGACGGATGTAGGATTAACAGGGCAGCTAACGCTGACGCGCCAGAATTACTGCACCCCATACGGCGTGGCGCCTACGTGCCAGGACGCAGTCGATGCGGCGGCAGCGGCGATTGGTCCTGAAGCGGCGTTTGCCGGCGAGTTACACCACCGCACGGAGCATTCTATAGAGCTGGCCCTGGTCTGGCTGCAGCACTTCCTCCGAGGACGCCCCTGTGAGATCGTCCCTATCCTCTGTGGCTCGTTTCAGAGTTTCACCGACGGCCGGTGCGACGCCGAGCAGCATCGCCCATTTGGGGACCTAATAGACGCGCTTCGCACAGTGCTCGCGGGCAGGCGCGGCATCGTCGTGGCTGCGGCTGATCTAGCCCACGTTGGCCCTGCTTTTGGGGATAATCATAAGTTTGGCCAGACAGAGAAAGCGATGCTGAAGGTGGAGGATGTCTCACTTCTCGAGTCGGCCTCGACTGGTGATGCCGAGGCCTTTCTCCGTCCGCTTGTCGACGAGCGTGACCGTCGGCGTATATGCGGGCTGCCGCCAATCTACCTGGCTCTCAGGCTCATGGCGGCTATGAAGGGTGAACTGGCGCAGGGTGAACTGATCGATTACGCGCAGTGTCCGGCAGATGAAAACAATACTTCTGTCGTGTCTGTCGGCGGTATGCTATTCTCTTAAAAGCCCATTATATGGTAGCCGCAATCCACGTGGATGATCTCTCCGGTGATGCCGCGCGCATGGTCGCTGCAGAGGAAAAGCGCGGTGCCAGCCACTTCCATCACGTCGACGTTGCGCTTCATCGGCGCGGCATCACGGAACTCGGCATACATCTTCATGAATCCGGAGATGCCTCTCGCCGCAAGCGTGTTGACCGGGCCCGCGGAGATGGCGTTGACGCGAATCTGTTGCTCTCCGAGATCGGCGGCAAGATATCGTACCGAGCTTTCGAGTGCAGCCTTGGCCACTCCCATGACGTTGTATCCTGGGACAGCCCGCTCGCTTCCAAGGTAAGTCATCGTCACCACGCTGCCGCCATCTTTCAACAGACGGACCGCACCACGCGTTACCGCCACAAGTGAGTAGGCGCTGATATCCAGGGCCAGCCTGAAGCCCTCGCGCGGCGTATCGACGAACTTGCCTTCAAGGTCGCTGGAATTCGCGAAGGCGACGCTGTGGATCACGAAATCAAGCTTGTCGAACTGGCGGCCGATTTCGTCGTAGACGGCATCGATATCCTCGTCTTTAGTAACGTCGCAAGGGAGGATGAGCGGGTCTTTTAGCGTGGCTGCCAGTTCTCGAACGTTCTTCTCCAGCCTTTCTCCCTGATAAGTCAGGGCAACCCGTGCACCAGCGTCGGTGACCGCCCGGGTTATGGCCCAGGCGATGCTGCGCTTGTTGGCAACCCCGAAAACAACCCCTGTCTTCCCAGCCAGCAAATCCATCCCCGCCTCCTATCGCTTGATCCTGAACGCCGGCATCACCCGGTCGTTGGGTACGTGCTTGACGATGAACTCCACCGTGGCGCCGCTCTTGATTTCTGAGAGCTCGCTTTCCTCTATCACGCTGAGGAGTCTGACGCCGTTGGGCAGGTCTATGAGAGCAAATATCGTGGGGAGGGCATAGCCCGGGGGCAGCCCCGCCTCCTGCGCGGTGAAGGTATAGATCGTGCCTTCCCGTGGCATCTCTGCCCATTCGAGCTCGTCAGACATGCACTGAGGACAGACCACCCGCGGGGGCCACGGTAAAGTACCACATTTCTTGCATCTGGTGGTGGTTAGCTTGCCCTCGCGTACGAAATCATAGAATGGGTGAAGACGGTTCTGCTCGGGTGCTTGCTGCGGGTAAGGGTCTAATATGTGGATGTATGGCTGCTCCATGCTCAGAATCCCTTCTGGTATATCAAAATGTGATGCTCCCCGGGTCCACTGTTCGTGTGCGAGAGAGCTATCTTGGCCCCAGGCACCTGGCGCGGACCCGCCTCGCCGCGCATCTGGAGGAATACTTCCCCGGCGTGCGCGACACCCGTGGCTCCCAGCGGATGGCCGCAGCCGATGAGGCCGCCTCTCGGATTCACGACCACTTTGCCACCATAGTCGGATAATCCCTGCTCGACGAACCTGCCGCCCTCGCCCTTCTCGCAGAACCCTAGCTCCTCGTAGGCGATGATCTCCGCGATGCTGAAACAGTCGTGTACTTCGGCGAAATCGATGTCGTCGGGACCGATGCCGGCCATCGCGTAAGCGTCATTCGCCGCTTCTTTGAGCGCGGGCCAGTGCGACATGTCACGGTAGAAATTGGCCACCGCGTAGCCGTGAGCGGCCTGGCCAGTGCCGATGATGAAAATCGGCTTATCGGTCAGCTCTTTCGCTCGTTCCTCTGATGCCAGAATCACCGCCGCTGCCCCGTCGCTCATCGACGAGCAATGGAACAGCCGGAGGGGCGAGGCGATCATCTTGGAGCACATAACCTGTTCCATAGAAGTGCCCTTCTGAAACTGGGCAAAAGGATTGTTTTTGGAGTGGCCGTGATTCTTTACCGAAACCCTGCTCAGTTGCTCTTCGGTGGTGCCGTACTTGAGCGCGTGGGCCTGGGCGGCCAGCGCGAACATCGGGGGGGCGGTCAACCCGTAAGCGCCTTCCCACTCCCTGTCCAGACCGGTCATCATATTGAGCACTGCCTCTTCAGGCGCAGGTATGTTCATTTTCTCGGCGCCCATAACCATCACCAGGTCGCTCAGCCCCGCGACGATGGCCGCGTACGCGGTGCGGATGCCGACGATGCCGCTACCGCACATATTCTCGACCCTGCCGAAGAACTTGTGTGGCCGGACGCCCACCGATTCCGCCGCCAGGCACGCCAGGTGGGACTGAAAAACAGACCGCTCGGGAAACACGCTTGACAGGATAAAGCTGTCGATATCTTTTGGCAAGATGTTCTTGTTACTGTCGAACGCGGCCTTGCCTGCCTCTTGGATCAGATCTCTGTACGTGGCTTGACGAACGCCGAAGCGGGTCATCCCAGCCGCGACAACGGCTACTCTTCTCAATGATCGCCTCCTTCGAGTGAACTGCGTGCAGGAACTGAATGCTACCTGGGAACCGCTCCCGGTCATGCGCGATGGGCAGAACCCCTGTCAGTATAGCATAGTTGAATTCGCAATGGAATATTTGGCCGAAGCTTCATTTGCGCAATTTCGTTGCGCTCAGGCAGGCCATCGGCTATAATGGCAGAACCTGCTTGAGTCGACTTTCAGGTCGAGCGAGTTCAGCGGCAAAGGGAGACAGTAGCGCCCGATTAGATATCTGCGAATGTGGAGGAATGAGATATGATCACGGGGCTGGCGCGAGTGACAATTCTGGTGTGGGATCAGGATGAGGCGCTGGCGTTCTATGTCGAGAAGCTCGGGCTTGAGAAGCGAGCGGATATGGTCTTTGGGCCAGGAATGCGGTGGTTGACAGTCGCACCCAGAGACCAGAAGGAGCTTGAGATCGTCCTCCTCAAGCCAGAGATGGCGATGCACGGCGAGGAGGGCGCGAGGAAGCTCGCGGAACGTATCGGCCAGAGCCCTCCCGGGGTGTTCTTCACGGATGATTGCCGCGCGACTTACGAGACGCTGCGCTCGCGTGGGGTGAATTTCCTTCGCCCGCCGCAGGAACAGATGTATGGCGTCGAGGCGACCTTCGAGGACCTCTACGGTAACACATTTTCACTGCTGCAGCCGAGCGCGTGATCGGGGCACCTTTTTCTTGGAAGTATTCTTTTCTCAAGCCGTTTAAGATAGGGGCGACCGGCCGGTCTCCCCAATGCTAGAGGACCGACACGCCAATGAGAGGCTGAGCACAGCGAGGGTTATGGGCCTTACCGCTCTAATCGGGCAGGCGCAGTTGTTAGGTTAGTTAGAAGGAGGACATAAATGGCCGGACCAGCTAGCGAAAAAACACGCGTTGTCGGGAAACCGATTCCCAAGGTCGACGCTCGAATGAAAGCCTCTGGGACCGCCCGTTACGCGGGGGATATCCGCCCGCCGGAGCGTGGTCTGCTGTGTGGGAAGATATTGCGCAGCCCGCACGCCCACGCCACTATCGTCTCTATCGACACCAGCAAGGCGGCGGCACTGAAGGGGGTTTATGCGGTCGTTACCGGACAGGACGCCTCCTCCAATCGGATCGGACGGTTCCTCAACGATAGAAACGTGCTCGCACGAGAAAAGGTGCGCTGCGTCGGGGATCCGGTCGCCGCGGTGGCGGCGGTAGACGAGGCCACAGCCACGGAAGCGCTCTGGCTGATCGACGTGGAATACCGGGAGTTGCCGACTGTGTTCACTGCCGAGGAGGCCATGGCGGAGGATGCCCCAATAATCCATGAAGAACTGGCCAGCTACGAGGATCGTCAGCCAAGTAAGCGGACGGGTAACCAGCGCAATCTCGTGACGGTCGAGCGCGGCGATGTGGAGGCGGCGTTTTCGCAGGCTGATGTCGTGGTGGAGGGGGTATTTAGTACCCAGGCAGTTCATCAAGGCTACATTGAGCCGAAGGCGTGCGTGGCCAGCGTCGATAAAGATGGCAAGGTTACCGTGTGGCCCAGTAACAAGGCGCCGTTCCCAAACCGCTCGGGGATCAGCCGTGGCCTTGGTCTGCCCCTTTCGAAAGTCAGGGTCATCACGCCGATGGTCGGCGGTGATTTCGGCGGAAAGGGCGCACCGACGATCGAGCCGATCTGCGCTTTGCTGGCGATCAAGGCGGGCCGCCCAGTCAAGCTCGTCTTGAGCGCCCAGGAAGAGCTCGCCACGAACTTCGTGCGACATCCGGTCGTCATAAAGTTGAAGCTGGCCGCCAGTCGCGAAGGCAGTTTGCTCGGCATCCAGGGGGAGATGACGCTCAACTGTGGCGGCTATTGCGACGCCACCGCCGGGACCGCAAACTAATGTGCCGATCTGCAGGGACCCTATCGCCTTCCCGCCGTTCGTTTGCGGGGGCGCTCAGTTTTCACCAACAGCGTGCCAGCAGGCCACGTGAGAGGACCAGGCGGACCGCAGACGAGCTTTGCCATCGAATCCCTAATCGACGAGCTAGCGCGACGGCTGAGCCTCGATCCTTTCGAGATTCGGCGGCTCAATTTGCTTCAGGCAGGAGACCTGGCGCCGCGCGGCAAAGGGGTGATGGGGGTGTCGGGACTGGGTGCGACCATCGACGAGGCGGCCAGGTATGTTGCCGATAATATGTCCGAGCGCAAGCCTAACCAGGGGGTCGGTGTAGCGTGTGGCGCGTGGGACATGGCGCCATCCCGTGGCGCAAGCGCAAGTAAATGTATTGTGAAACTGAACGAGGATGGCAGCGCCGTTCTCTTGACAGGGCTGGCCGATAATGGTGGTGGTCAACTGGTCGCTCTTTCGCAGATTGTGGCCGAGGTGCTGGGCCTGGAGCCGGACGAGGTGTCGGTGATCGGTGGCGATACCGATCTGACGCCATACGACACCGGGCCTGGAGGCAGCCGCGGCACGGTGCGCGTCGGTAATTCGACCAGGCTTGCAGCCGAAGATGCCCGTCGCCAACTGGTCGCACTGGCGGCATCGCGGCTGGAGGCGAACCCCGAAGACCTGGAAGTCGGCCGTCGGCAGGTCTACGTGAGAGGCACACCTGAGCGAGCCATCAGCCTGGCCGCGCTGGCGCGCGCCGCGATGATCGCGCCAAAGGGCGCGATCATCGGGACCGGCTCGAGCGAGCGAGAGAATATGCTTGCCAAAGAGGAAGAGCACGCCTCGGTGGTCGATGAGGCATCGTTCTGCACGCACGCCGCGCAGGTCGAGGTGGATCCGGAGACAGGGCGCGTCAAGGTTCTCAAGTACGTTGCCGCTCAAGATGTCGGCCAGGCGCTGAATCTGCTCAGCGCGGTTGGACAGGTGCAGGGCGCTGCCGTGGCTGGCCTGGGCTACGCCCTCACAGAGGAGCTTGTGGTACAGGAAGGGCGCATAATGAACCCGGGCTACGTAGACTATCACATGCCGGCGGCCGATATTACGCCCCCCATACACGCCATACTGGTCAGTTGCCCGTCATCTTTTGGCCCGTTTGGGGCAAGAGGTGTGGGGGAAACATCTATCGTGCCGGTGGCGGCCGTCATAGCCAACGCCATCTATGACGCGGTCGGGGTGCGCGTGCGTGACTTGCCAATGACGCCGGAGAAGGTGGTACGCGCCCTGAAAGAAAAGGCGGCCGAAGCATCCTAGCCTTTACGTCCATTCGACAAGGCCGGTCTCACCACGGAGACCGGCCTTATGCGTCATCGATTGCGCTGCCATTCTCCAACCAGATTTATGCGGCTTTCTGTTATAATTCACAGACTGGGTGTCCTGTGGAGAGGTGTAATGGAAAGCTTGCATCGAGCTGCCGAGCAGCTCTTGTTGAACAATGTCAGGAGAGGCCCACATTCAGGCGAGAACAATGGCCTGCTCCCTCGCGAATATGTGTACGTCTGTCCTTCGCCGTCGGTTTATCCGCATCAGTGGCTCTGGGACAGTTGTTTTCACGCCATCGTGATGGCCCGATACGACGGCGAGCTAGCCAAGGCCGAGCTTGAGACTGTTGTGGCAGGCGTGAGAGCCGATGGTTTCATCCCCCATCTGACGAGTTGGAGTGCGCCTCCGGGAATACCCGGGATAGGAAAAGCGCTTCACTGGCTCAAGGGCAAGCTACACCACGCGAATCTCACGCAGCCACCGGTATTGGCGATTGCGCTCGAGGAGGTATATGAGCGCACCGGCGATAAGGCTTTCCTTGCCCGCTTGCTGCCAGCCACGAAGAGCTACTATCGCTATCTGGCTTCGCACCGGGACCCGGACGCGGATTGGCTTGTCTCCATCATTTCGCCGTTGGAATCTGGCATGGATCATAGCCCGGCTTACGATGAGGTGTTGGGCATGCGCAAAGCCAGTGCTCTCGGATACCACGCCGCTAACCTCAAGCTGCTGCTCAAGTATGCGCTCGTTGGCTGGGATATTGGTAGGATTCTGGAAACCGATTTCTTCTCCGTCGAAGATCTAGCCTTCAATTGTATTTATGCTTCAGGCTTGCGGGCGCTAGCGCGGCTTTGTCCGGAAGTCGACGAAGATGGCGCAGAGTTCGCGGCCCTCGCCAGCAACGTGGAGAACGCCATTATTGCGCGCTGCTACGACCCGGACGAACGGGTTTTCTACAGCCTGTACTCGAAAGCCGATCTGAAAACGCGCGTGATGACGGTTTCATCGCTGATGCCGCTCTTGCTTGAAGATCTGCCATCTGGCATCGTGGATCACCTGATTAATAGCCATCTGCTGGGTGAGAACTCTTTCTGGACCGACTACCCGGTCCCGTCGGTGAGCGTCGGCGAGGAAGAGTTCTGTCCGTCATCTAATTGTCTGAGCGAACCATCAGGCCTGCTCGGGAAGTTTCGCCACCTCTTCAATAAATACCAGATGGTCTGGCGAGGGCCTACCTGGATCAACACCAACTGGTTTATCGCTCGAGGCTTACGCTTGCACGGGCGCGACGACATTGCCGACGAGCTTGTGTCAAGGACCGTGAAGATGGTGTTGAAATCCGGCTTCTGGGAGTTCTACAATCCCTTCACTGGAGAAGGGCTGGGTGCTCCGAACTTCGGTTGGTCTACGCTGGCGGTTGACATGGCGGATTCTTGCGGTCTTGGGAAAGTGAGATTCGCTGTCGCTAGCTGAGGGGCCGCGACGGCCTTTAGCGAAAAGGTGTTATGGGGGACCTAAGGAAAGTGGGAGCTAACGACGCGGCCGTTCATTGCCATCTGCCAACCGCTGGCTCCCCGATCTTGAAGATGTAGTTGCCTGGGCCAAAAGCGCCTGTAGCACGAAGTTGTTAACCGCCCGGGCTGGGCGCCTGGCAACTCTGTCGGCTTTCGAGTTAGCAACCCAACCGGCACCGGGACCAACTGGTCTGCTGTTGATTACGCTGGTGGCCCATGTGACGGGTTAGGTGGACCTGGTCATAGCGTAACGCTTTACGTTTCATATGCACCGGCGCAGGCATCGACTCCGATTCCCAAAGTTTTTCTGCCGGTTATCTTCAAGGGGTTTTCCAGTACATCTGACGGCCATTTCACTTATTGAGCAGATAGTGTAGAATAGGGCTGGCTGGTTGAGGGTATCTTGAGGGCGTAGGGTGTGGAGGTGTGGTGGTGTGCAGTTTGCCCGATGATGTACAAGTCCCGACCGTGATTGTCCCCTCTCCACCGGCGAGATGGGCCGGAACACTTTCGTCGCAGCCAGCGCTGCCTTTTATGTCCGAGGTAGCCGCGCAGCCGGGCAGTCTTCCATCCCTGGCTAAGGCCCTGGACGCTGTGCCAGAGCACCGCAGGCCCCGCGGGTTCAAGCCGGATCAACCGCCAGTGCCCCTGATTCCAACACTTCTGATGCTCATCCTCGGCGTGACTTGCGGGTGCCGAGGTTACGGTAGCATAGAGTCGTGGGGCCGACAGTTGGCTGATGAGCACCCGGAGGTAGTGGGTGCCCTGGGCTTTGCGGCCGACCGGCGACCGCGCACACCGGGTACGTCGACGTTCTTTCGACTGGTGCGGGACATGCACCGGCAGGCGTTTCAGGCGGCGCTGGAGGGGTGGCTAGAGGAAGTGGCTATTGCTTTGCACGTGTCCCTGCCAGAATGGGAGAAGAAGAGGATCCCCGATGATCAGATCGCCGTGGATGGCAAGACAGTGCGTGGAGCCAGCGCCCGCCGCGAGAGGAGCAAGGGGGAGCCGGGACCGGGGTTTGTTCACCTGGTGGCGGCCTACGTACCAGCGCTGAAGATGGTCGTGGCTCAGGTGACCAGTGAGGGTAAGGGTCACGAACTGGCGGCGGTGAAACTGCTGCTGGGGCAAATAGACTTGAAAGGGAAGGTGATTACCGCCGACGCCTTGGCGTGCCAGCGGGAGATATGCGAGACCATCACCGATGGTGGGGGAGATTATCTATTCCCAGTAGACAATAACCAACCGACACTTCTGGCTGATATCCAGGAGTCTTTTTCCCCCTCTGCCGCTGCCGGAGCCGCAGACGCTGATTGTGCTCCCGCCGGCAGAGGACCAGGCCAGCGAGATAGATGAAAAAAGCCAGGGTGACAAGAGCGGTCAGTCCGCGACACGGGGTGCGCGGCCGGAGGTCAGGCCCGGCCTGCCGGACGTAGCGGTCGGGGAGAGATTGTTGGGCCAGACGTTGCTGGATGCACACCTGACGATAGCACAAGAGGCTTTCCCCAAGGCCAGACACGGGCGGTACGAGGTCCGCACGTTGTGGACCTTGAGTTCGGCGGACCTGAATGCGTATGCGGGCTCAGCGGGCACGGTGGGCAAACCGTGGCCCAGGCTGGCACAGGTGAGTCGGATACAGCGAGTAGTCTGCGAGCGTGATCGGACGACGGGCCGGTGGGGTCTGAGCGAGGACGTAGCCTACAGCATCACGAGCATGCCGGCAGAACGGGCTGCCGCTCGCGACATCCTGAAGCGCTGGCGACTACACTGGGGGATAGAGGCGCTGCATTGGACCCGCGACGTAGTTTTCGGTGAGGACGGGAGTCAGATTTATAAGGGCCAGGCGCCCGAAGTGTTCAGCGTCCTGCGTAACGCCGCCGTGACGCTTGTGGGATTAGGTGGCTTCCCGTCGATTGCTGCTGGGGTGCGCGAATTGCAGACAAGGCCGTTGGGGGCCTTACCGCTGTTTGCCAGGCTCGCGAGCAGAATGCAGGTTGGCAAGGGTTCAGGGCAGTTGGCGGCTACCAAGACCCCGCCAAAGCGTCTAACCTATTCTAACGCACGTGCTCCCGCATAAGTGAAATGGCCGTCCAGTACATCTATAGCAGTTTGCATTTTGATATGGCTACATTGCATACGCTCGGTATATCGGTGGCTGCTCCGCTAGCCAAAACCCTTTGCAAACTGCTATAGTATTACGAGGCATAGCGTGCTCGTCCGCCGAGACTCGCCTCTCTCCGATGCTACTGGCGAACCAACCCAGTGTACAGGTCCTCATATTGCGCGATGGAGCGCTCCAGGTTGTGGCGATGGGCGATGAGACGGCTCTCGCGGCCCATATGCTGCAAGTCGGCTGGTCGTCTGAGGATGGAAAGCAGTTTCTTGGCCATGTCCGCGCTGTTTCCTTCTTCGAAGAGGTAGCCGTTGCGGCCATCATGGACCAGCTCGGGCAGCGCGCCGGCTTTCACGGCCACCAGTGGCAAGCCAGATGCGGCGGCTTCGAGGGAGACGATGCTCTGGAGTTCAGCAGGCGACGAAATCGCGAAAACATTGGCAATGGAGAAAACCTGGCAGTAATCGGCGGAGCTGAGAAACCCGGCAAATGTGACGTGGCTCTCGATCCCTAACCTGTTAGCCAGCGCGACCAGACGGTCATATTCGGAACCTTCTCCCACGATGACGAAGTGAACGTCCATCTCACGTAGAACGGCTGGAATCGCACGAATCCAAACGTCCATACATTTCTCGGAATCCAATCGCCCGGTGTAGAGCACTGTGGGCTTGTTGGGCACGCCAAACATCTGCGCCAGTTGCTCATTGCGCCGACGCGGCTTGAACTGTTTGAGATTAACACCGTTCGAGATGATGTGCACAGGCCTGTCCAGCCCGTGTTCCTGCAGCAGGCCCATCGCCGTTGCCGTGACGGCGACGACCGTGTCGCACCGGTTGTAAAACGTGGCAAGCGCACGCCACAGGTGCGAGCGGAGGGTCTTGGAGAAGGGTCTCAGAAAGCCCAGGTTGTAGATCAGCCACTCGGGCATCGTACCGGTTATGCCAACGGTGGGAACTCCGCGATTGCGGCCCGCGTTGAGCGCCGACCAGTTCAGCGGGAATGGCAGACTGATGACGATGACATCGGGCGAGAAATCGTCGATGAATTCCTCCGCCCGTTTGGTGGACAACAGCGCGAGTCGCCAGCGACCTAAAATGATCCTGACGGACCGAACCCGATAGACTTTGATTTCAGAATCTGTCTCTTCGTAGTCGACGAATCTCTGGCTGGGCGCAATGATGGCGACATCGTGCCCCTTGTGAGCCAGGCCCAGCGCCTGCCGCTCCGTCGAAATACCCACGCCGTCGATGTTGGGTCGATATGAATCCAGCGCGTAAAGTATCTTCATCTGACGCTGCGACGCTCCACGGTTCTCGTCATTCCAGGTGTGGATGGTGCAAAAGCTGTGCCAGATGTTAGAATGACAGGCCGGTTGACGCACCTGCACCTTTGATATTCTTTCCCGTAGATCTGTTCGCAAATGATAGGCGAGCACGACGCGTCCTTCCGCCGAAGGACGCGTCGTGCTCAACCTGCACATGTTTTGGCTCATGCTTTGGCCGATGCCTTCGCAAAACGAACTGGGCGACCTATACCTGTTCTCTTGATTTCTGGTCGATCACGCTTGCGATCTGGTCGAGGCTCGACGGAATGATTCGAACTCCGAACTCGTCGCTGAAGTGTGCTGCGAGGCGACGCACGACCTCGCCAGAGGTCACATTTTCACCCATGACTCTGGCCAGAGACGTGACCCCTTTGCCACTTAGCCCGCATGGGACGATGTTGGCGAAATAGCTGAGATCGGTGCTAACGTTCAGGGCAAAGCCGTGGAACGCGATCCACCGTGTCACCTTGACGCCGATAGCCGCGATTTTCGCGTCGTTCACCCATACGCCCGTGGCTCCCTTAATCCGCTCGGCAACTACGCCGAAATCGAGCAATGTCCTGATCAAGACCTCTTCAAGGGTTCGCAGGTACCTGTGCAGGTCACGGGTCCAACACCGCAAGTCGAAAATGGGGTAGCCCACCAGTTGACCTGGCCCGTGATACGTGATGTCACCACCTCGGTCGACCCGATAGAATGTTGCACCCTCCATCCTCAATGTCGCGTCGTCAAATAAGATATGGGTGTCTTTGCCGGCAGGACCGGTCGTATAAGTATGAGGATGTTCGAGCAGGAGAAGCAGGTCGTCGATGGCGTCCTCGTAGCGTGCTTCGGCAAGCTGCTTCTGTAGCTGCCAGGCGCGCAGATAGTCGATACTACCAAGCTCGATCAGCCTGCACGGGCGCCGCTGCGGCTCACTCTGGGCGGAAGGAGCGATTGAATTTTCCGTGGGCACGGAGGTCATCCTCATACCTTTCCCCTCCCAGAATTTCGCGTCGCTAATATGCCGGTCTGGGTTCAGACCGACGCTTCCTTCGGCCGAAGGACACATCGGTCTCGGCCACACTCAATCTTCTCGAAAACTGTGATTGCCTGCCAGTCTCGTGCTTTCGACGTGGGCCTTCGCGTGATATGAGCTTCTCACGAGCGGTCCAGATTCGACGTAGGAGAACCCGATGCGTTCTCCTTCTTCTTTGAGCTCGCGGAACTCCTCAGGCGGGTAAAACCTTTCGATTGGCACGTGACCTTTCGAGGGACGCAGGTATTGGCCAATCGTGAGGATATCGCAGCCGGTCTCACGCAGATCGAGCATGGTTTGCAGCACCTCTTCCCACGCCTCGCCCAGCCCGACCATTATCCCCGACTTGGTGAGCACAGTCTGATCGATGTCCTTAGCCAGGCGCAGCACCTCCAGCGAGCGATCGTAGTCAGCCGCCGGCCGCACCGAGCACGAGAGCCTGCGCACGGTTTCGATATTATGATTGAGGATATCAGGTCTGGCTCGCACCACCTCGGCGATAGCTGAACCGCTGCCCTGAAAGTCCGGAATCAGCACTTCGATGGTGCAAGAGGGATGGTAAGCACGAATCTTAGCTATCGTCACGGCGAAGATGTGGGCGCCTCCGTCGTCCAGATCGTCTCTAGTGACCGAGGTGACGACGACGTGGCGGAGGCCGAGCCGTTGAATCGCTCGAGCCACACGTTCTGGCTCTTCTTCGTCCAGGCCAGTCGGACGGCCGGTTTCAATGGCACAGAAGCCGCAGTTGCGCGTGCACACGCGGCCGAGTATCAAGAACGTGGCCGTCCGGCTCTCGAAGCACTCCCCGATGTTTGGGCATTGCGCCTCTTCGCAGACGCTGTGCAATTCGAGCCCGCGCAGCAGTCCTTTGATGTCGCTGTAATTTGGCCCTTGCGGCAAGCGCACCTTGAGCCAATCCGGCTTTCTTTCCACTGGCATATATGTCTCCTAATAAAGCGGAACGCTGGCCCCAAAGCCCTCTAGCCACTGCCTTATTCTTTGCACGAACTTTCCTGCCGAGTAGCCGTCGAGGATGCGGTGGTCGAATGACAGACAGAGATACATCATCGACCGGATCGCGATCGCGTCGTCGATCACTACTGGGCGCTTGACGATTGCCTCCATGCTGAGGATGGCGGCCTGTGGCTGGTTTATTATCGGGAGCGAAACGATAGAGCCGAAGGTGCCCGTGTTGTTGAGCGTAAATGTGGCTCCCTGAACGTCGTCCAGCGTTAGCTTCCCGGCTTTCGCTCGGGTGGCGAGATCGTTGGCCGCGATCGCCAGGCCGGCGATGCTCTTCTTATCGGCTTCGTGAATGACGGGGACGATCAGCCCGTCGTCGAGGGCCACGGCGATGCCCACGTTTATCTGCTTCTTGAGCACGATCTTGTCGTCGCCCCACGAGGAGTTGATTATCGGAAATGCTTTCAGGGCTTCGATGGTGGCCTTCAAGACAAAGGGAAGGTATGTAAGCGATATCCCCTCGCGGCGTTGGAATTCCCCTTTCATCGTCTCGCGCCATTTCACCACGTTGGTCATATCGACCTCGTGCATCGTGGTGGCGTGCGGCGATATATGCTTGCTTCTGACCATATGTTCGGCTATGAGACGACGCATTGGCGTGAGCGGCAGAAACTGGTCTCCCTTTGCTGACGGCGGCGGTTGCACCGCCGTCTTTAGCGGCGTCTCCGCTTGCGCGGGTGGGTATTGGATTGGCGGCGCGCTGCCAGGGGCGGTCGAAGGTGGAGCTAGCACCTCCGAGGGGGTTACGGGACTGACCGGCGCAACCCGTTCCACTGCGTGTACGCTGGTCAGCGCCGTAGCCTGACTTAGAGCGGCCTCCGTCGTCAGGGGTGTGGCGTCTTCCTCAATATCCTTTGTAGACGGAGCGATGCCCGTCTTCTTAGCCACCAGGTTAAGGATATCGTTCTTGGTAATGCGGCCATCGATTCCTGTCCCTTGCACGGTGGAAATATCGATGCCGTGCTCGAACGCGAGCCGGCGTACGAGGGGGGACGACCGCTTTCTGGCTAATTCGACCACCTGGCGATAATCGCTCAGCCGCCTCCACATCGCGTCCCGGAGTGCTTCTGCCGGTGCGCCTGTGCTGGATGTTACAGCGGCCTGATCACGGATGTCGGCCGTCGCTTCGTCGGCATCCTCGATTTCTGCCAGGTCCTGCCCCACAGGAACCACTTCCCCTTCCTGGACCAGGATCCGGCTCAGCATACCCGCCACTGGAGAAGGCATTTCAGCAGTCACCTTATCGGTGATTATCTCGACCAGCGGCTCGTCCTTCTGGATCCACTCGCCTTCCTGCTTCAACCAACGAGAAATCGTTCCCTCAGTAATCGACTCTCCAAGCTGTGGCATCGTGATTCTGTTGGCCATTTGTGAACTTCTCCTCCTCAGTAATGTGCAAGCTTGCGTGCCGCTTCAATAATGTGCTGCTCATTAGGCACAAATACCTCTTCCAGCGTAGGCGCGTACGGAACCGGCGTATCAGGCGCCGTGATGCGCACGATGGGCCCATCCAGGTGATCGAACAGGTCTTCTGCCAGAATAGCCGATATCTCCGCGCCGACGCCACCTGTCCTGGTGTCCTCGTACAAAACGATGACCTTGTTCGTCTTCTTTACGGAACGTTTCACGGTTTCGGTATCCAGAGGTAGTATGGTGCGGAGATCGACGATCTCCAGGGATATTCCCTCTTGTACCAGCTTCTCGGCTGCTCCCAGCGCGACGTGGACCATCATCCCGTAAGTGACGACGCTGATGGTGTCGCCTTCCCGCTTGATGTCGGCCACTCCTATGGGGACCGTGTAGTCTTGTTCAGGGATCTCTCCCTTTATTCGTCGATACGTCTTCTTATGCTCGAGATACAGGACTGGATCTTCGTCCCGGATCGCGGCCTTAAGGAGGCCCTTGGCGTCGTAGGGCGTGCAAGGCGTGATGATCTTGAGACCCGGAATATGGTAGAAGAGAGCTTCAACGCTTTGTGAATGATAAATGCCACCGTGAATGCCAGCCCCATAAGGGGCACGAACGACGATGGGGCAGCTAAAGGCGCCTTTCGTACGAAAGCGGACCTTCGCCGCTTCGTTCATTATCTGATCCATTGCTGGGTGTATATAATCGGCGAACTGAATCTCGGCGATGGGACGCATGCCGTTGAAGGATGCGCCAATCGCGGTGCCGACGATACCTGATTCCGCGAGTGGGGTATCGATTACGCGGTTCGGACCGAATTCCTTGTAGAGGCCATCGGTCGCTCTGAAGACTCCACCGTGCACGCCGACGTCTTCGCCAAGCACGATGACGCTAGAATCGCGTCGCATCTCCTCCGCCATGGCCTCACGAATTGCCTCGATAACCGTTTTCTCTGCCATTAATTGCTTCCTCCGACGTTCTACTGGGCGAATAGGACGCCTTCTTGAATTTCGATGATGCCATCCAGCCTCCCCCGGACAAAGGGGTTTCGGGGAGGCACCCCCGAGCCCCCGTCCTGGTGGCGGCCTAGCTGTTGTAATACACGTACTTCATCAAGTCCTCACGACTCGGCAGAGGGCTCTTTTCGGCGAAATCGACGGCTTCGTTCACTTCCTCAAGTACCATCTCGCGGATTCTCTGGTCCAGCGAATCGTCGAGCAGGTTTACCTCTTCGAGGTAGCGTTTGAATCGCTCGATTGGATCGCGCCTCTTCCATTCTTCGACTTCTTCACGGCTGCGGTAGCGGCGGTCGTCGTCGTCGCTAGAATGCGGGGCGACCCGGAACGTCTTGGCTTCGATAAACGTGGGCCCATCGCCCTTTAGGGCCCTTTGTACGGCTTGCTTTGTGACCGTGTACGAAGCGAGAACGTCATTCCCATCGACGATTATACCGGGGAAGCCGTAGCCTGCCGCCCGGTCGGCGATATCTCTGATGGCCATTTGCTTGTTCTGCGGCACGGAAATGGCGTATCCGTTGTTCTCGCAAATGAAAACCACGGGAAGCTTATGGATACCGGCGAAGTTCAAACCTTCGTGCCAGTCACCTTTGCTGGTGGCGCCGTCGCCAAAATACACGGCGGTGACCGCGGCCTCGCCCTTGATCTTGGAAGCCAGCGCTACTCCGGCTGCTTGAGGGAGCTGCGTCGCGACCGGGCTAGAGCCGGTGATTATACGCAAACGTGGATAGCCGAAATGGCCGGGCATCTGGCGTCCTCCGCTTGCCGGATCGGCTTCGCGAGCGAACACCGACAGCATCAGGTCGCGTGGCGTCATTCCAAGCACGAGCGCCACCCCCGTATCGCGATAATATGGCATCACGAAGTCTTCGCCGCGCCTCAGGGCAAACGCGCTGCCAATCTGAATGCCCTCTTGCCCGCGACACGAAATGATGAAGTGTATCTTCCCCTGTCGGTGCAGCGTCCACATTTTTTCGTCTACGGTGCGCGCCTGCACCAACCTGTAGTACATCTCGACGACGGTTTCGTCGCTCAGCCCAAGCTCAGCGTGTCTGCTGTTTTGATGGGATTCCACAACCGCTGTTTCCTCGGCTGAATCCATTATTGCTCTCCTCCTACCTATATGTGTATTGCCCAGCCTTCGACATCGCGGCCACAGAGCCGCCGGTGCTGCCCCCGAATACGATGACGTCGTATGGGGTCTCCGTCATCCCTAGCTCTCTCTACATAACCAGTGATAATGGGTTCTCCAATAGGCGCTTGATTTCCTGCAGGAATTGCGCGGCTGTGACGCCGTAATAAACCCGGTGGTCGGCCGAGAGCGTCACTTTCATCGTTTCCCCGATAACCACTTGCCCAGCGCGTGCCACCGGCGTCGGTCGAACCGAGCCAACGGCCAGAATCCCGCTCTCTGGCGGGTTGATGATCGCGGCAAAATCCTCGACGTCGAACATCCCGAGGTTAGACACGGTGAACGTTGCCCCCTCAAAATCAGAGGTGGTCATATGTCCGGCCCGCACCCGGTCGATGAGCTGCCGCGCTTCCGCCGCTATCTGACTCAGGTTCTTCTTATCGCAATCGTGCAGCACCGGCACTAACAGGCCCTGCGGCACAGCCACCGCGATGCTGATGTTAATGCCCTTGTTATATTGCATTTTCCCATCGTGGAAAAAGGCGTTCACAATCGGGAATTTTATCAAAGCGAGGGCCGTGGCCTTGATTACGAGGTGATTGTAACTCACGGCTGTTTTCGCTTCGCCGACCGCCCGCAGCCCGTTCAACATCCGCGTCGCCTCGGACATCTCGATGCTTGTCGTAACATAGAAGTGCGGGACAGTTTGCTTGGTCCTGGTCATTCGCTCGGCGATGGTCGCCTGCATTCGCGTGAGATCGACCATCTCCGCTCCTATCGGCGCCGGTGGTGCCTCGGGCTTCGGACGCACCTCGCGGATTTCCTCCATTTGTTTGATGAATGCCAGCACATCCTCTTTGGTTATCCGACCGTCTGGGCCTGTGCCAGGGACCTTTCCGAGATCGATCCCTCTTTCTTCGGCGATCCTTCTGGCCAGTGGGGAAGCCTTGATTCTCTCTTCGACCGGCTGTCGCGGAGCAGGCGCGGCCGCTGTGGATGGTGGCGTTGGTGGCGCGGCTGCCGCCTTTTCCGCTTCCGGAGCAGGGGCAGGAGGTGCCTCACGACGCTCCCCAGAAGTTGTTATCAACGCGATTGGCTCCCCCACCGGGACGGTCTGATCGGGCGGCACGATTATCTTGGAGAGGATGCCGTTTTCGAAAGACTCCAGCTCCATCGCCGCCTTGTCTGTCTCTATCTCGGCTATGGGTTCTCCTCGCTTAACCTCGTCCCCTTCTCCCTTGAGCCACTTCAGTACCTTCCCCTCCTCCATAGTGTCGCTAAGCCGGGGCATAACGACCTCTACGGCCATTGACTTCCCTCCTCAAATGTTATCCCAAACCGCTGCCAGTGTTTCGCAACAAGTTTCACTGTAAAGAACGCAGTGACCCCCATCAATTTCTTTGCGCTCTTTGTCCTTCCGCAGAAGGATGGTGAAACCACGCTCCACAGTTGTCGCAATGTACTTAGGCAACCATCTTCGTAACCGCCGCGATCACGGCCTGATCGTCAGGGATCGCTGCCTTTTCCAGGTTTTTGGCATAGGGCATCGGCACTTCCGCTCCCCCGATGCGGCGGATCGGCGCATCGAGGTAGTCGAAGGCCATCTCCTGAACGAAGGCGGCGACCTCGGCGCTCACCCCGTACGTTGGCCATCCTTCTTCCAGGACGACGGCTCGCGTGGTCTTTCTCACCGAATCCGCAACAGTCTGCTTGTCTAAAGGCCTCAGTGTTCGCAAGTCGACCACTTCTACGCTGATGCCCTTTTCCTCGAGCTGCTTTGCCGCTGTCATCGCGACGAGCAGCATCCTCGAATGGGTAATAATCGTTATGTCGTCACCTTTTCTTGTGATTTCGGCCTTGCCGATGGGCGTCAGCACCTCGCCATCCGGAACTTCACCTCTCGTGTTATAAAGGGTCTCGTTCTCGACAAAAACGATAGGATTGTCGTCTCTGATGGCAGTTTTCAAGAGACCCTTGGCATCCAGAGGAGTGGAAGGCGCCACGACGATAAGGCCTGGTATGTGTGCATACCAGACGGCGAGGCTCTGAGAGTGCGAAGCGGCGAGCTGATGGCCGCCTCCCTCGGGCATGCGAACAACCATAGGAATCTTAACGGCGCCGCCAAACATGTAGCGCAGCTTGGCGGCGTGATTGACAATCTGATCCGCAGCCAGCAGGCTGAAGTTGATGGTCATCATCTCCACCACGGGGCGCAGACCCACCATCGCCGCTCCGACCCCTAGTCCGACAATCTCTTCTTCCGCTATCGGAGTATCTCTGACACGCTTCTCGCCGAATTCCGCGAGAAGCCCGGCCGTAACTTTGTATGCCCCCTCGAAGACGCCGATATCTTCTCCCATCAGGAATACGTTGGAATCCCGTCGCATCTCCTCGCGAAGCGCCTGATTGAGGGCCTCGCGATAGGTTATCACCGCCATTCTACTGTCCCTCACTTTGGACGTAGACGTCCTTGTAGAGGTCGTCCAGGCCTGGCGCCGGACTGCTCTCCGCGTATTGCACCGATTCCGTCACAACTCGGCTGACAGCAGCCTCGATGTCATCGATCTCCTGCTGTGTTAGCATGCCGGAATCTTTCATCTTCTGCTCGAGCGACGAAATAGGATCTCGCTCCCGCCACCAGCGTACCTCATCGTCAGTCCTGTAACGGGCTGGATCGGCCATCGAGTGCCCTCGGAACCGGTAAGTCACCAACTCGACCAGGCTGGGCTCGTGGTCTTTGCGCGCTCGCTCAACGGCGCGCAGGCACGCGTCGCGCGTGGCCACTACGTCCATTCCATCTATGCGCTCTGCCACCATATCGTAGGCGCACGCCTTGCGATAGATCTCGCTCACAGACGAAGCGCGCCGGACGGCCGTGCCCATTCCATACAGATTGTTGGTGCACACGAACACTACTGGCAACTGCCACAGTTTGGCGACGTTGAGGCCTTCGTGGAAGGAGCCGATGTTTGTGGCTCCCTCACCGAAGACGCACATCGCGACCTCGTCTGTGCCGCGATAGGTGACGGCCAGGGCGGTGCCGGTTGCTATCGGTATCATCCCACCGACGATGGCATAGCCGCCCATGAAACGTACTTTACTATCGAACAGGTGCATCGACCCGCCTCTCCCCTTCGAGCAACCGGTTGCCTTGCCATACAGCTCGGCCATCACCGCCCTGGGGGCTACCCCTTTCACCAGCGCCCAGCCGTGGTCGCGATAGCTGGTGAAAAGATAGTCACGATCTGCCAGGGACGATGCTGCCCCGACAATCGCCGCTTCCTCGCCAATGTTGAGGTGCACGAAGCCGCCCGCCTTCGCGCGCGTGTAGATCTCTGCCACCTTCTCCTCGACGCGGCGAATCAGGATCATCTTGTTCAGGAAGTGGAGAAGTGTTTCTTTGTCGAGTGGGAGAGAAACAGCCCTGGGCTGAGCGGAAGCCTGTGACCTTTGCTTCATATAGTTTCCACCTTTCGCTGGAGCGCTAGCGAAATTGGTCTTTCGGCACCGGAGTAGTCGGAGCGAGGACTCGAACAAGTCTCTCTGCAAGTTCTGTGCCAGACGCTGCCCCGAGATGCAGCCTGACGGGGCAAAACGATCTATTTTTCATCGCAACCAGTCATATAGCAACCAGTTTATCCGTCTGATAATATTCTAAAACAGCGATACGTGGAATTCAATATTAATTATTGTGGCTGACGGGCTTGAGAGGTGATGTCTTCCAGCGTGCGGCCAACTGTTTCCTCACCGAACAGGGCGACTGTGAGGCCACCAAGAGTCAGCACTCCGGCGAACATCCAGAACAGTAGGCTGTAGCTGCCTCCCCAACTGCCGAGCATCAGACCAACGATGCCTGGAACGGCAATCCCACCGACCCTGCCGAAGGCGGACGCCATGCCCGCACCAGTTCCTCGCGCACGAGTCGGGTAAAGCTCTGGTGTATAGGCCAGCATAACCGCCCAACCGCCCAGGTTCCCGACGGAGATAAGGCTGCCCCAGACCAGTAGCTCCTGGGGTGAGGTGGCCTGTCCGAAAAGATAAGCGGCGATGCCGCAGAGCAGTAACGCTGGGACGACGACGCGCTTTCGCCCGATTCTGTCCATCAAGAACGAGGCCACGATCACGCCTGGTAGCTGGGCCATAGTTATCACCAGCACGAACTCGAAGGAGCGAACAACCCCGTAGCCGGCGGCTGACAGCAGGGTGGGCATCCAGACGAATATCCCGGAGAAGCTGTATACCAGCGCGAACCAGAGGGCCCAGGTGCAGACCGTTCTTCTGATCAGTTGCGGTGACCATAGCTCGAGAATCCTCTTCGTGGTGCTCTCGGCGCTTTTCGAGCCGATAGAGCCGATGACGAGCCTGGTGCCGTAGCGCTGGTGAATCGTGCGAACGATCTCGTTGGCCGCGTCGGTCTGCCCGTGGCTCGCCAGATACCGCGGAGATTCCGGTATGGCGATTCTCGAAATCGGCAGGTAAATGATGGGGAACAGGGCGAAGAGGAACAAAGCCCGCCACCCGAACTGCGGGATGAGGAAATAGGCGGCCATTGTGGCGAGCAGCCAGCCAGAGATATAGAAGACGTTGGTTAGCCCCAAAAGCCGTCCGCGGTATCTGGCCGGCGCGAACTCCGTGAGCAGTGTCGCGAGGGCCGGCGGCGCCGCCCCAACGCCGAGGCCGCTAATGAATTGGAAGGCGACCAGCGCCGGGAAATCCCAGGCGATGGCGCTCAGTCCCGCTCCGAGCGCCAGGGCCAGGATGACCAGTTGCAGGGCGGTCTTTCTTCCCCAACGATCGGCTATGTTCCCGACAATCGCCGCGCCCACAAAGGAGCCTACAGCGTTGGCCGTGATCACCGTGCCGGCGTGCCCAGGGGTTAACGACCAATCTCGCACTATCTGCGCGAGGGCGGAGCTCAGGGTGCTCATCGTCGCGCCGGTGAACACAAAATAAAGGCCGAGCAGGAATTCCATCCGCCAATGGAACATCGAAATGGTAGAATCTGAGCTTTCGGTTGCGACGCCCACAGAGAACCTCATTGTGCTTTTGATGTCAATTCCTATTCAGCCATTGGCGGACTAGCTCGGCGAAGCGCGCAATGTCTTCCAGGTGCTGCAAGTTGCGGTACACTTCGTCCCAATCGATACCCACGTACTCGTGGACCAGGACATTGCGGAAGCCGGCGAGTGGTGCTAGCTCACGCGCAAAGTCAGACGGCAACACGCCTAGCTCGCCAAGGCGCAAAATGGCCTCACGGTAGTCGGTCGGCTTTTCGGCTCGCTCCACGGCGATTATTCGATGGCCAATGTCGATGACGCACTGTGCGGCGATTTCCAGATTGCGCTCGACGATATCCCGAAGATACGGGTCGGCATCGAACTCAGCCCGGTCCTTCGCCCTGAGAGGCTCTAATCGCGCCAATCTTTCGTTGAGTTCGTCCAAGCGCCGCTCGATACCGCTGAACTCTGGCAGCATGCTGATCACCCCTCAAAATGTCGCGCCGCTGTGCACGCAGGACGGGCAGATAATCGCCGTAAAGGCCCATTACCCTGGCCTCGTACTCGACGCGGGTCGCGGTGTCACGCTGATACACGGGTATCCCCTGGGCGATAACAGCGTAGGCTAGCTCGACCGGCGCCCGATTCAGAATAACCACGTCGACCCTTTCCGTTGCCAGGGCAACTGCCAGCTCGTGAGCCAGTCGGGCGCGCAGTGCACTCAGGCCCCGCGCATCTTCGATCAGTACCGCTATATCGTAGTCGCTCCGAGGGCCAACCGGACCGCCGACCCGAGAGCCAAAGAGATAGGCCAGCGTGACCTCCGGAAAGCGAGCGACCACACCTGCGATTTCATCGATGGTTTTGCCGCCAGACATTTTGGGTAATCCACTCCTAAACCGATTCCAGGTCTTATACAGGCACACGTCACCAGAGGACGTCGGAACGCTAACTTGCTGCCCTCCACGGGCTCATATGATAGGATAGCTTAGACGAGCATGTAAGTCAACAAGCTTATCTCAGTGATGGCACAAACTCCTTGACAACGAGGTCGTGCGTAGTAGAATGTACCAAGGCAGATTGATGGTCGCTCCTTTGGTATCAAAGGGGAATTGTACCAGGAGGCATCGGACTGTCGCGCGAGGTCGAAGGCGATGTCCCTCATTCGTTCTCAGTGACACTATCCGCCGTAATTCCAGATCGTGAGGTGCTGAATTGAGTGATAGCCCAAGCCGTGCCGAGTATGGGTCCGACGTCGTCGTCGATCTGATGAAGGCGTTAGGCATCGAATATGCCGCGCTTAGTCCCGGCGCTACCTTTCGTGGGATTCACGATTCGATCGTCAACTACGGTGGAAACCATACCCCGGAGGTCATCGAGTGCTGCCACGAGGAGATTTCGGTCGCCATCGCCCACGGCTACGCCAAGGCGGCGGGGAAGCCGATGGTGGCCATCACCCATAACATAGTCGGCCTTCAGCACGCCTCGATGGCGATCTTCAACGCCTGGTGCGACAGGGTGCCCTTGATCGTTCTCGGTGGAACCGGCCCGATGGATACTTCCAGGCGACGGCCGTGGATTGACTGGATTCACACAGCCCTGGTGCAAGGTAATCAGGTCCGCGACTACGTCAAGTGGGACGATCAGCCATATTCGATGGCCGCCGTGCCAGACTCTTTTATCCGCGCCTATCGTATCGCCGTCACCGAGCCCTCCGGACCCGTCTACCTTTGCTACGATGCCGATTTGCAGGAGGGCAAGCTGACTGAGCCCGTGGAGATTCCCGATATCAATCGCCTGGCACCACCGGCGCCGTTGCCGCCAAACCCCGAGGCGCTGCGCCGCGCGGCGGAGCTGCTCGCGGCGGCGGAGCATCCTGTCATTCTGGCCGGCGCGATGGGAAGGAACGCTGCGGCGGTGCGCCATCTGATCGAGTTAGCCGAGCTGCTCGGCGCACCCGTGATCGACCGTGGCCAGCGGTTTAATTTCCCCAACACGCATCCCCTCGATTTGACCGGAAATGACGGTGGGGTCTTGCGCGCGGCTGATGTGGTGCTGGCGCTGGACGTCCCGGACCTGTACGGTGCGCTGGGGGGTGTAGACAAGGCGACCCGCAGGTTTGCCTACAGCGTCAAACCGGACACGAAGATCGTTCATATCACGCTAAACGATTTGCTCGTGAGAAGCTGGGCCGAGGACTATCACAAGCTGCAGCCGGTGGACGTGCTCATCGCCGCTGACACCGCGTTGTCGCTGCCGCAACTGGTGGCCGAGTGCAGGAGCATCGGATTCGACGAGAGCAAACGCCGCGCGCGATTCGAGGCGGCGAAGGCCGAGCACGACGCGCTGCGCGCGTTATGGCAGGGACGGGCGCGCGAGGCGGCCGGCGAGGCGCCTATCTCGCCCGCGAAGCTGGCCGCGGATGTATGGGACGTCATCAAGGACGAGGACTGGGTGCTGGCCAACGGTACGCTCGATGGCTGGGCGCGGCGCCTCTGGGATTGGAAGGAGCCCTACCAGTATATCGGCACCGGCGGCGGTGGCGGTCTCGGGTACAGCATCGGCGCCGCGCTTGGCGCCGCGCTGGCCTATCGCGACACGAACAAGCTCTGCGTAGACCTGCAGGCCGATGGCGACTTCCTGATGTGCTCCAGCGCGCTGTGGACCGCCGCGCATCATCGTCTTCCGCTGCTGATCGTGATGAACAACAACCGCAGCTACTATAACTCGGAGGATCACCAGCGGAAGGTAGCCCGGTCCAGAGGGCGCGATGATTCTCGAGCCGGCATAGGCACCGTGCTCGAAGATCCGGCAGTAGATTTCGCCGGACTCGCGCGGTCCTTCGGTCTGTACGCGGAAGGCCCGATCGAGCGCCCGGATGATATCGGTCCGGCGCTGCGTCGCGCCGTCGCGGCGATCAAAGAACGCCAGACCGCCGCGCTGGTCGACGTGGTGACGAAGAAGGTGTCGCGGGACACGGGGGAGTAAGTCCTCTTTCCCTCCCAGAATTTCGCAAATGGCGCAGCGGGTCGGAGGATTTTGACCGACGGAGGGTTAGACCGACGCGGTTTTCGAAACCGCGTCGGTCTCGGCCGTATTAATTGCGAAAAGACCGACGGGAAGATGAGCTTCGCTAGATCAACCGCAAAGAGCGCGAAGATCGCAAAGGAAACATTAGAGAATCGTTCTCCGTCTTACGGTCTTCGTCCCTCCGGGGAGGAATACGTCTTTCAGCGGAAGGACGGTAAGCGTCCACAGGTTGGTGCCGCGTGAATAATTGCGGCAATGCATACAAGACTAATATCCCTTCACAATCGCCGGCAGGTACACATAATGCGTCGATGGCGCGAAGGTTCCCGTGCCTGGCTTTATACCGTACTGACTGCTGGATGTCGAGCCCGTCACGCTCTGGCCGGCGGCGCCCCTCAACCCGTAATTTGCCGAGCTGGATGAGCCTGTGCCGGCCAGGCCCGCCAGCCAGGACAGGCTATAGCTGGCGGAGCCCTGGACCACGGCGGTTCCGGCGGCGATGAGAACGACGGCGACGATGATGGCTGTGGCAACTTTCACTTTTCGCACGATGCCATCCTCCAAACTACTGCAGCGTCACGATAACCGGTATCTGGCCGGTGCCCGAGGCCAGGCTCCCGAGCGCCTTGCCGACGATCGTCCCCGCGGCAGGATTCGTCGCCTTCATCGCGTAGCCGTCGCGGGGCGAGGTGACGAGCAGATCGCCGGGCTGGATAGCGCCGTAGGTGGCATCGACGTTGATGGCCTTGAATGAGCCGAGGGTGACTATCGTAAGGTAGTCTCCGTCACCGATGGATGTATTGTCGGCGATGCGGGCTGTCGGTCCGCTTGGCGCTGGAATCGCGTGATCATCTGCCCTTGTCGGCGTCTGGAGGACGAATGGTTGGTCCACCACGCCTGCGACGGATGCGCTCTCCGCCTCGGCGGCCTTGCGCACCTTGACCACGGGAATCTCACCGACGACAGGGGTGCCGGCGCCAACAATGATGACCACGTCACCAGTTTCGAGCGGCTGAGGGCCTTCGTTGCTGGCCAGATCAACGACATACCCGGACTTGCTCCCCGAAACGAAAAGGCTTCCGTCAACGTAGAGTCCTGGCCTTGACGACCCTCCACGGTTGGCGAAGTAGCCTGCGTAATAGTTGGGATTGCTGCTGGCGTATAGCCCACGGTAGTAGTCGCTGTAAAAGTAGCCGCCGTACCCGACGTTGCCTTTGCCATACACGCCGGCCGCTGAGCCGCCGTCGCCATAGCCGTAGACGCCGGCAAAGCCCGAAGAGGCACGGCCATAAACGCCGGACCCGTTATTAGTCTGCCCAGAGACACCGTAGCCGCCGGAATTGAACCCGCCTACGCCAGCAAAGCCGTTGGTGCTGTACCCATAAACGCCATAGTCATCGTAGCTTCCGCCCATGACGCCAGTCGTGCTCGAACCGTATCCGTACACTCCTGCCGTGCCGGTTGAGCTATAGCCATAGACCCCTATTCCTCCCCAGTCCCGACTGCCATACGAGTATCCCTTCAACGCAGCCCAACCCTGGTCGGTAGACACACTCGCCCCAGGAACGAGCCCGAGCGCATATGGTACAGCCTGGATCTTCTGGCGCGGCGTCATCGGGCTGGGATCGCCGCTCACCTGAACCTCTAGCCACAGCGCCCTGCCGTTGAAAGCCCACTGGGGCACGGCGATATTGGCGTTGAACACGCCGTCGCTCACGGTTACCGTCTGGCTGGATGAGCCCAGAAGGAATCCCCCGCTGCTGGCGTCATACAGCCGAAAGGTCAGCGTCTTGAGCCCGTTGACCGGCGAGCCCCCCGAATCGACCAATCGCCCCTGGTAGGCGATCGAGCTATCAGCCAACGCGGTGGTGGTGAAACCACTGTCTGGGACTACGGATGCCGGTGGACTGGGTTTTGGGGGTGTCTCAGCCGTGACCACCGCGGCGCGGTAGCCAAAGAAGCCCGCCACCGCCAGCACGACCACAGCCGTGACCCAATGCCACTGTTTCAAGCTCGACGATACCATAGTGTCCATCTCCTCCTAACAAACTTGTTTGACGAATTCGCGACGGCAGTGTGTACGAGATTGCGCGGTTTCTTGCCAGATCGGAGAGGCCGTCAATGGAGAGGGCGTCAACGGATATGCAACGGATAAACGGATTCCCCTGTTCTCCACGTCTCCGTGCCTCCGTGTTGAGCGGTCCCCTGAGTCTCTTTGGATTAAGCTGCCCTTCCTTGGGCCAGTCCATCCGTTTTCGGCCGCGCCCTTCTCACCTACAAACGGGCGCGGCCATCCTGAAAGAGATCCGTTGTCGCATCCGTTGACGCCGAACCCCAGTCATACACTACCGTTGCGATCACCTGCTGGCCCCAACCCTTCATCGCCCACCGTCGCTGATTCCCTGTCCTACCTGCAGCGCGGTGGATAGCGCGATCGCCGCGTCTTCTTCCCGTCCCAGCGCCCGATAGGCTTCGACCAGATAACCCCACGCCTGGATATCGGTCGGGTCCAGGGCAGTGGCCTGCTCCAGCCTGGCCGCTGCCAGAGCGAATCGCCCCGCGACGAGCTCGAGCATCCCGTAGGCCGCGCGGAGCGTGGCAGTGTTCGGAGCCAGCTCGATCGCGTGCTCGTACGCGGCCTCGGCCCCTTCCAATGCAACGGGATCACGAAGGGCCAGGGCTCGCTGGCCGCGGATGTCCGCCAGCGCTGCCCAGGCGCCCGGTTCCAGCGGCCGGGCCGAGACCACCGTGGCGAGCTCGGCCTCGGCGGCCTCTAGCGACGCGCGCGGGTCCGCCTCGCTTCGCGCACGCTCGGCATAGAGCCCGCCGAGCATCGCCCGATAGGCCGGCTCGAAGGGCCACAGGAAGGCGGCACGCTGCGCGTGCCTCATTCGATTCTCGAAGGGAGTGCCTGGGACAAAGGACAGGCCGGCGAAGGTGTCGGCTGCGGTCTGGGCGAGACTCCCCGCCAACACCACGGCCATCACGGCCGCCGCCAGCCCGCCGGCCACGAAACGCCCACGCGAAGGGAAAGTCGTGAACGCCCTTCGGCCCAGGTCGGGCTCGGACGACTGGCCCTCCTCCCACGCGCGCGATAGACCTACCCCGGCCCCAGCAATCGACCAGAACACGACCGCCGTGCTGGCGACGTCGAACGTGAACAGTAAATCCACCAGGTGGCCGACCACCACCGCGGCGATCGCTCCCAGAAGAACGCACTCGCGCCGACCAGGTATCTTACAAAAAGCTTCACCGTCCTTCCGCGAAGGACAGAGCTTCCGAACAATTCCTTCGCTTCTTTGCGCTCTTTGTCCTTCCGCAGAAGGACGGTGAACCCCATAAGCCACGCCCATTGCGCAGCGCAGCCGATGCACCAGCATCGCCACGATCGTCGCAATGAGCGCCAGGTAGGCGACGAGTCCGATGATCCCCGTCGTCACCGCCTGCTGCAACAAAACGTCGTGCGCCCGGTCCGTGACCACATCTCTCCCCTGATAAAACACCAGTTGAGGCGGGAATACGTGGTGGAAGGCTTGCGCGAAGGTATCGGGACCGAAGCCCAGCGCCGGCCGCTCCGCGACAAGGCTCAACGAGGCTTGCCAGATGGTGAGGCGAGCGGCGAACGAGCCGGCGAGCTGGAATGGCGCGAGGATGCGGTCGGGCCTGAGCTGTCCCATCGCCATCAGCGTCCCGAGATAGGCGACCGCGAAGATGCATATCGCCACGATGGCCATGGCCGCGAGAAAGACCAGACGCCGCGAACTGCCCCGCCGCGACAACCATAAGCCCAGCGTAACCAGCGCCGCGACCGCAATCGCCACCCAGGCGGATCGTGCATTGGCGAATGCCAACACTGCCATTGAGCCAGCGAGCGCCATGCCCAGCAACGCCCGCATCCACCATCGTGGGCGGACGAGATACGTCCCAACGGAAAGAGGAATAGACATCACCAGGTAAGAGCCGACGAAATTAGAGCGGCCCAGCGTGGCCAGAACGCGAGACTCGTCGGCCATGCGCCATGGAATCGGGTCGAGCGCCAGCCATTGCAGGAGCCCGTAGATCACGATAGGAATGCTGCCCAGCGCGACGGCCATGAAAAGCCGTTCGGCTTGGGCCGGAACGCGCACTTCCGTCGCCATCAATAGAAACAGTGTCAGATAGCTCAGCGTGGTGAGTAGGCCATCCTGTCTGCTGTAAGTCCCCCAGAGGGAGAGACCGAAATCGACGGAGAAAAACGTCGCCACCAGATAAACCAACGCCAAAACGAGCGCCCAGAGGCGCGGATCGGACCGACGCAGCCTCGGACTGTAATCAAAGAAAAGCAGGCCTGTCGAGTAGCGCCACCGCAGCCACAACGCCGCCATCGCAAAGACAATCGCGCGCAGGAGAGCCGTCTTTGGCAGATCGAAGACCTGGACGCCCCAGGGATTCATGGTTAGCGGAATGGCGAACACTGCGAAGAGCCAGGCCCGTTCCGTCAAGCGGCACGCCGGACGAGTTTGCACTAGCGGAGGGTTGGCCAGGTGCATCGCGTTCACGTCCATCCTCCTGTGCTTGAGAAGCTTGACCACTGACACGCGTCTCGCGGGACGAGAGGGCCACGCCTCAAGTTATCAGTTGCCCTGGTCGATAGGTTGATCGTAATTGGCAAGATACGGTACTTCCCCTTCTTGCCACCCCGCCCCACCAACCTGATGAGGCCGAAGCCCACAGGAAACATCCAGCCATTGCGATAATCGCACGAATGATATCATGCTTGTTGCCAAATAGTCAAGCAAGTGGATGTTCGGTTTAGGCCAGCTATCTGGATCGCTGGGTTGATAATGCGCTGTACTTTCGTCCCATAAGCGGGGGTGAACATTGTGACGAGAGCACCAAGCCCCATTGATATTAGCGACGTCCCAGATCTCTTGCGCGTAGTCGACGAGGTGCGAAGGAGTGATGAGCCTCGGGTCCTAAGTTGGAAGCGCCTCGTCAATCAGGTCGATAACAACCCGCGCCGCGATTCTAGCCGCGTCGAGGGCCTTGGGGGAGATCTTGTCACCCATTCCAAAATCGAAGCCCTTGACGGCGACGAGATAGAAAGTCGGCTGTCGATTGTATAGCGCCTGCGCCAGGCTCGCCAGCGTGGCCGGCGAGCTAAGATGGGGCGAAAGCCTCTCGGCCGGCGACGACGGGTCCAGACGGATCACTCTGACAGGATCGTCGTGATCGCTCTCCTCGGCATCGACGAAGATGGTGCACGAGGAATCGGCGATTCGCTCGACATAGCCGATATCCAGTTGCGGCGCACACGCCAGGATAACGCGATTGTCGCTTAGCCTAGGGTCTTCGCGCTGTTTGAGGTATTCCCCGACGAATCGGACGACACGGACGCCGATCTGGTCGTCATTGCGAATAGAGCTGCCATACCCGATCACGAACACTTCACCGGCCATATCATCATTATCTAAGCTACAACATCACCAGTCAAGCGGTTGATGGCTAGAAAACCCCTCAATCCTTTGCATCTCTTGGCCCGTTGCGGTATGATTACGACAAGCGGTTGTAATTACGGTGGTTCTACTTGGCCAACGAGATGGCAAGCTATGGGCCTACTCGAGGCTCAGTTCATAGAGCAAATGGGAAAGCGCTGATTTCCTGCGGCATCGTCAAGGAAGAGGTTGACGCCGCGCTGCGGGATGAAGGCTTGCGGGTGCCGATTGTCTACCTCGCGCCTGCACCATGCATCAATCCAGGCGCGCTCGAAAAGCAGTTGAACCGTGCTCTGGAGAGGTCGATGGCGGTGGCCGAGGAGGCCGTGGTGCTGATCGGTCTCTGCCATCGAGATATCGACGCGATACTGGCTCGCTATCGAGCACGTCGCCTGCCAATCAACGATTGCTTCGACGCAATTCTGGGGCCGCGAAGAAAAGAGCTTGACAGGGAGGCAAATACGTTCTACACTTTGCCTTCGTGGTTGCGGCACTGGAAGCGTGCTCTTATGGACAAGCTCGGTTGGAACGACGTCGACGCGCGCCAGAACTTCGGATTATACGAGCGTATCGCTCTCTTGGACGCCGGCGTGCAACCGTTTTCGGACGAGGAAGTCCTCGAATTCTTTGATTTCACTGGGGTGCCCATCGACGTTATGAAGGTTGATCTGATGCCACTGCGAAAGATGTTGAGAGAAAGCCTGAGCGAGCACGTGCATATGGGCGCGAACAGAGGTGGAGGCTGGGATGAAGGTTAAGGTGAAGTTTTTCGCTGCCTTCCGCGAGATAACAAAGCAGAAAGACGCCACGATCGAGGTTCCGAACGGCACCACCGTCGGCGGATTGCTGGATTTGCTGGTCGACGAGCACCCGCGACTAGCAGGGGTGTCGAAGACCAGCCGATTCGTCGTGGATCAGGAGTTCGTCGACGCGGACACGGTGCTCGGCGAAGGCAGCGAAGTCGTTTTCGTTCCTCCTGTGGCGGGCGGACAGCGGTTTGAGATCACGGAAGACGTGGTCACAGTCGAGGACCTCATCTCCGAGGTCACCGACGATACTGCGGGGGCCGTGGTGACGTTTATCGGCGTGGTCCGAGGCAACTCGCAGGGCAAACGTGTTCTATACCTTGAATATGAAGCTTATAAGGAAATGGCCGAAAAGAAGCTGGCCGAGATTGGCGAAGAGATACGCGAGAAATGGGGGCTAGGCCGGATCGCGGTCAGACATCGTGTTGGCCACCTCGACGTTGGAGAAACCGCCGTCGTGGTCGCCATCGCATCACCCCATCGGAAAGAAGGGTTTGAGGCCTGCCAGTACGCCATCGATCGTCTGAAGCAAGTCGTCCCGATCTGGAAGAAAGAGGTCTGGGAAGACGGCGAAGTATGGGTTGGCTGGCAGGAGTAACGCTTTTCCTGCTTGACAACCAGGCCAACTTACCCTTAAATGAATCTAGCGACATATCTCTCTAAGAATCTATTCGATAACCTGCACCTGTAGCGCGGGGGCTTGTCCCCCGCTGGGGCACGGGCGGGGGACAAGCCCCCGCGCTACGTTTACGGATAGGCACTAATAACGGAGGCAGCGATGAATATCTCATTGCAGCAGGTCTCAGCCACGGAAGTGAGCACGCCTTTGCTGGCGATCGGCATCTTTGAAGACACGCTGGCAGGGGCAGGTGATGCCGCAGCGGTCGACGCGCAACTCGGCGGTGTGATCGGTCAGTTAGTCGCCGACAAAGAAGTTACCGGCAAGCAGAACGAGCTGACGGTCATCCATACCCATGGGAAGATTCCGGCACAGCGCGTCTGCATCGTCGGACTCGGCAAGCAGGCGAATTTCACCACCGACACGGTGCGGCAGGCTGCTGCGGTGGTCGCTAAGCGCGCAGGCGAAAAGCATATTACGCAGTATGCCACCGTTCTTCTGGGGCTTGACCAGGCTGGTGTTGCGCCGGAGGAGATAGCCTGCGCGATTGTGGAGGGGGCGCTACTCGGGCTTTACAAGTACGAGCGATTTAAGAAGCCGAATGACGAAGAGGGCGCAAAGGTCGGAAGCTTGACCATCGTTTGCCCCAAGAATTCGGGCGTGGCCGACGCTGCCCGTCGGGGCATCGGCCGCGGCGAGGTTTTGTCCGGTGCCACGAATCTGGCGCGCGACCTTTCGAACGGTCCGCCAAACCTTGTGACCCCGGCGTATCTGGCTGAGACCGCACAGTCAGTCGCGCAGCGCCTTGGCCTGGGCTGCGAGGTTTTCGACGTTGACGAGCTGCGCAGGAGGAAGATGGGCGCGATCCTGGCCGTCGGCGCGGGTAGTGTTCATCCGCCCTGTCTGGTGGTTATGCGATATCAAGGCGCTCCGTCGAGCGATAAGGTTTTCGCGGCGGTTGGGAAGGGGATCACGTTCGATAGCGGTGGACTCGACATAAAGCCGGGCGATAGCATGCTGACCATGAAGCACGATATGTCCGGCGCGGCGGCTGTTATCGGCTTTGTCCAGGCAGTGGCTGAGCTGAAGCTGCCGGTCAACGTTATGGGCCTGATTTGCGCGGCTGAGAACATGCTAAGCGAGAACGCTTATCGTCCGAGCGATATCATCACGACCTATAACGGCAAGACGATCGAGATTGGCAGCACTGACGCCGAGGGGCGTCTGGTTCTGGCGGATGGACTGGCCTACGCGGTGGAACAAAAGGCCAGCGTCATCGTCGATCTGGCCACTCTTACCGGCGCGTGCATAGTCGCGCTCGGGACGATCGCCTCAGGTGTCCTGGGAAACAACGATAGTCTGTTGAGCCAGGTGGAAAAAGCCGCGCAGGAAACTGGTGAGCGCGTATGGCGGCTTCCGCTCTGGAAAGAATATGGCGAGCAGATGAAGAGCGAGATCGCGGATCTGAAGAACGTGGGCGGTAGATGGGGTGGCGCAATAACGGCGGCCTATTTCCTCCAACAGTTCGTAGGTGACGTGCCCTGGGTCCACGTGGATATCGCCGGTACGGCTTACATTTCGCCGGCGGATCAGCCTTACTATCCCAAGGATCGTCCGTATCTCTCCCACGGAGCGACAGGCGTTGGTGTGCGCCTGCTCGCCGATGTGGTCAAGCAATGGGCTGGGGTCAAATAACCTCGTCGAAATGAATGACGGAGGAGAAATTGTAATTGTATAGAGTGCCATACGGCCGGGGCAGCCTTAGCTTCGATCTCCCCTCGACGATCGGCGCTACGGTCGTCGAGTCGCGGCGAATGGCGCCTCTCGCGGATGTGTCGAAAGCTGTGAAGCAGGCGCTGGTTGATCCTATGGGCTGCGAACCGCTGCGCTTGATGGCGAAGCCTGGCGATCGCGTCAAGATCGTGGTGACCGATAGCACACGCGCCTGTCCAGATAGCGTGCTCGTGCCGGCTCTGCTGGACGAGCTAAGTGCGGCGGGCGTCCGAGATGAGGATGTGACCATCGTCGTCGGCATTGGCGCGCATCGGGCGAGCACGCCGGAAGAGAAACTGGGCAAGCTCGGCGAAGGGGTCGTCAGGCGGATTCGGATTATCGATCCTGATCCACGTGATCCTGATGCGCTCGTCAATCTTGGGAAGACGGCGGCCGGTGTTCCAATCGTGTTGAGCAGGTCCGTGCTCGACGCCGATCTATTGATCGCGACCGGCATCGTCGAGCCGCACCAGTACGCCGGCTATTCCGGCGGTCGCAAGACCGTGGCCATCGGAGCGGCAGGCGAAGAGACCATCGCTTACACGCATGGGCCGCGATTCCTCGACGATCCTGGAACTCGGCTGGGCAGGATCGAGGGCAACCCGTTTCACGAGGCTGTGACTGAGATTGCCGCGCGCGCGGGGTTGATGTTCATCCTCAACGTCGTCGCGGACGACGACAACCGGGTTGTGGCAGTTGGCGCCGGCGAGCCGAACGCGGCTTTCCGGGTCCTGGTCGATCGCGCGCGCAGCCTCTTCACGGTGGCGGTCGACCGAGTTTTCGACTTTGCGATTACCGGGGTCGGGTTTCCGAAAGACGTGAACCTTTACCAGGCGTCGCGGGCGCCCAGTTACCTGTTCTTCGCTCCCGAGCCGGTCGTTCGGCCCGGGGGGATTTTCATTCTCCCGGCTCAATGTCCCGAAGGGGCTGGCGCGGGACCCGGGGAACAACGATTCCTGGCGGCGATGCGCGATGTCCCGTCGCCGAGGCACATTCTCGACGAGGCGAGGAGAAACGGAATCGCTCCGGGCGAGCAGCGGGCTTTCGTGATGGCCAAGGTTCTCGAACAGAACGACGTGATCGTCGTGGGATGCGAGTTCCCTGAAGTCGTCAGGCAGGCGAAGATGATCCCGGCCGCGACGATGGAGGAGGCGCTTGAAATCGTCCAGGCAAGATTGGGGGCAAATCTCGAGGCCCTGATCGTGCCGCACGCACTATTGACTTTGCCTGTGCGGCAAGTCTAATACTACAGCCGCGTTTGTAGATCGCGGCTCTTATGGGCTCTAAAATAGGGAGGGGTTGTGCAAGCAGAAGGTCGCCGTGAGCACGACACAGACTTGGAGAACATTCAAAAGTGCATACGCTGCGGCTCTTGCATGCCAGTCTGTCCTACCTACGCCGAATCTACGCGGGAGAGCGAGTCGCCTCGTGGCAGGGTCGCGCTGGTCAAAGGGCTGTTCGAGGGAACGCTAGAGATAACCCCGAACCTCGAGCGTCTACTCTACATCTGTCTCGATTGCCGCGCGTGCCAGACGGCCTGTCCGACCGGGGTGCGCGTTGGCGAGTTGGTCGTCGCCGGTCGGACCAGGATCGAGGAAGAGAAGGCCAGGCGGCCGATTTTGCGCCGGGCGCTGCGCTCTGCGCTGTTCGATTGGGCGCTGGCGGACCACAGTAACATCGAGCTGGCGATGGTGCCGCTGCGCCTGTATCAATCGCTTGGTCTGTGTAAGCTGGTGCGTGCCACCGGAATGCTGAAGCCGCTGGGCAAGCTCGACCTGATGGATCGCTTCTTACCCCGGCTGCCGGCGCGGTCGCTGAGGCAGGAGATCGACGAGGTTATCCCTGCGCCAGGCAACAGGCGGTACCGCGTGGGGTTTTTCCTCGGCTGTGTGATGAACACCGTGTTTGCCAACGCGAGCCGGGCCACGCTGAGCGTGCTGGGAAGAAATGGCTGCGAGATATATGTTCCCAGACAGGCTCGCTGCTGCGGCGCCCCGTTGTTTGCCGAAGGCGAGCGGGAGCGCGCGAAGAACATGGCCAGAAAGAACGTCGATCTTTTCGCCGCGGCCGATCTGGATGCTATCGTGACCGATTGTGCGGCGTGCGGCGCGGAGCTGAAGCGTTACGACGAGCTTTTCGACGGCGATCCCGAATATGGCGCGAAAGCGGCCGCCTTTTCCGCCAGGGTTCTCGACATAACCGAGTTTCTGGCGGGTATCGTCGAGGCGAATCCGCCGGCTGGCTCCCTTAATAGGACGGTGACGTACCACGAGCCGTGCCATCTGGTCCACGCCCAAGGGGTTTCGAAGGCGCCCAGACGTCTTCTCAAGGCTATTCCCGGGCTGAGGCTGGTGGAGATGAAGAGGTCCAACTGGTGTTGCGGCAGCGCTGGTTCCTACGCGTTCACTCATAGCGACTACTCGATGAGATTTCTGGACGCAAAAATCGCCAATGCCACGGCGACCGGGGCTGAAGCCATCGTTACAGGCAACCCAGGATGTGCCTTACAGCTCACCTATGGGCTTGAGAAACACAACGTCAAGATGCCGGTCCTCTATTTTACGCAGTTGCTCGAGGAGGCATACAGGGCGAACGTCGATGGTGCGATGGCTTCCCGTCATCGTGTCGGCGCAGGAGTGGGCCAATGATCGAGCGCAGCATCGTCACCGAGCTCGAAGGCATCGTCGGGAAAGACCGTGTGTTGACGAGCCCTGAGGAGCTGGCGGTCTATGCCTATGATGGCACCTTTTACGAAGGGCGCCCCGACGTCGTGGTGATGCCGTTGTCGGCGCCCGAGGTCTCGAAGATACTGCAGTTGGCCGTTCGCGAGAGGATTCCCGTCGTGCCGAGGGGCGCCGGCACGGGGCTGGCCGGCGGCTCTGTCCCGGTTCACGGCGGCATTATCCTCAACCTGGCGATGATGAACAAGATACTGGAAATAGACGGCGTCAACTCGGTGGCCGTGGCTCAGCCGGGTGTGGTCACGGGCGACCTTCAGAACGCGGTCGAGCAAAGAGGTCTGTTCTATCCGCCGGATCCGGCGAGTCTCAAACAGTGCACCATCGGCGGCAACGTCGCGATGAACGGCGGTGGACCGCGCGGCCTGAAGTATGGTGTGACCAAGGATTACGTGCTCGGTCTCGAGGTCGTGTTGCCCAGCGGCGACATATTGCGCCTGGGTGGCAAGTCGATCAAGAACGTGACCGGCTACAGCCTGATGCAGCTTTTCGTCGGCTCCGAAGGAACGCTGGGGGTGGTCACCGAGGTAACAGTCAAGCTGTTGCCCTTACCGAAGGCGAGGAGCGCGGCGCTGGTGGTTTTCCCGAGCATGGAGCGAGCCGCCGGCATCGTCAACACGATCCTTGGCGCCGGAGTCGTGCCTTCGACCATCGAGATAATGGACGACACGACTATCAAGTGCGTTGAAGCCTACCTGCGGATGGGCCTGCCGTTGGACGTGGAGGCGTTGATCATCGTGGAGGTCGACGGCGACGAAACGAGCGTGGCGTCTCAACTGGAGGCGGTGGCGCAAATCTGCCTGGAAAACGGTGCGCGGTCGGTGACGCGGGCGACCACGGCCAGGGCTATAGACGAGGTATGGCTGGCGCGCCGCTCGGTTTCGCCTTCGCTGGCGCGTATGCGACCCAGCAAGCTCGGCGAAGACATCTCGGTCCCGCGATCGGCTATCTTGCCTGTCGTGAAGAGCATTCAGGAAATAGGCAGACGCAATGAGCTCACCATAGCTGTCTTTGGCCATATCTCCGACGGCAATCTTCATCCCAATATCCTCTTCGATCGACGGGACCCCGACGAGATGCAGCGGGTCGAGAAGGCGTCCCGGGAGATCTTTGCCGCGGCCGTCGGCTTCGGCGGCACCCTCTCCGGCGAGCACGGCATCGGGCTGCTCAAGCGTGAGTTCCTGCCGCTGGATTTGTCGCCCCAGGTAATCGAGGCGATGCGCGCGGTTAAATCAGCCTTCGATCCCCACAACATCCTCAATCCAGGAAAGGTGTTCCCCAACTAATACACTTTCGCATTGATGATTGGAGGAGGTTAAGACCGACGCGGTTTTCGAAAACCGCGTCGGTCTCGGCCACTTCAATTGCGAAAAGATCGATGGGTAAAGAGTATAACGCGTTTTTCGAGTGGGTTGAGCAATACATCCACCTCGAGCGCGTTGCCAATCATTCTGATGGCATGTATCTTGCTACTTCGGTAGCAAATATTGTGCAGACACACAAGTTTCTACTACAGATGTGAACCAATCCTTTCGCACATAACTTTTTCTTCCGCTTACCATCGAAGAGGTCTTCGGTAACGTTCGGCTACTGAATTAAGGAGAGAACAATGGGCAAAATCAAGCGACCATTCGCAGGCGCCAGGAACGGCGCTATCCTGGCGATCGCTGTGCTGCTGGCCACTATCGCGTTGAGTATGATTTCTTACGTGCCGGCGGCCGGGCAGGGTAATCTCGTACAGAACGGCGACTTCGAGGTCCCGCCGGCTGAAACCCCGCGAATGGGTCTGCCGCCAGAACCATTCAAAGAGTATCAACTAGGGGAGATCTTTGGGGGCTGGACCGTCGACCGGAACGCGCTGGAGCCAGGCGCGATACAGCCCATCGTACACGTCGGGACCTTTTGGCAGGCAGCCAGTGGCCAGCAGTCGGTCGTCCTGTCCCGAGCTGGCGCCGGTGCGATCTTCCAGGATGTGCCAACTACCCCCGGCCAGACCTACCGGCTGCGCTTCGCCTTGTCCGGCTCCACAAGTTCGGGCAGCGCCGGACCTGTAAAGCGGCTACAGGTCAGCTTTGGGGACACAGTCCTGCCAGAATTCCAATTTGACGTCCGCAACGTTGCCGGGGGGCACTCCAATCAGAATATGGGGTGGCAGCACTTCGAGCGAGACGTAATGGCGACGGCTGCTACCACCCGACTCCGGTTCGCTAGTTTGAACGTAGGCGCTGGTGACGGCCCCACGGTGGACGATGTGTCGCTTTCCCTTCCGGGCCAGGCTACTCCGACGCCCGCGCCGACAGCCACGCCCACGCCTCCGCCCGGCCCCCCACCACCCGGTCCCGGTGACATTTGCCCGCCAACGGCTCCCTTCTTCCCTGAGACCGGCTTCTGCATCGACAATTCTGCCATACAGGCCTACTTCCAGGCCCGCGGTGGCGTCGATACCTTCGGCTTTCCGGTTTCCCGCTCCTTCGTCCTGCTCGGCTTCCCGGCCCAGGTCTTCCAGCGCCACGTCCTGCGTGTCCATCCGGACGGGGTTAAGCCCGTCAATCTGCTCGATCCCGATGTGCTGCCCGTCACCACCGTCAACTTCGCCACCTTCCCGCCCAATGACCCAGCCCTCGCCGGCAGCGCTCCTCCCCCGACAACGCCCAACTACGGCCAGGCGGTTCTCAACCACCTGCAGGCCAACGTGCCCAATGCCTTCGAAGGGGTGGGCGTCGGATTCCTCGACGCCTATCTTGCCGCCGGCCAGGAAGCCGCTCGGCAAGGTGATTTTGCCCCCCTCGTCGCCCTCGAGATTTGGGGCTTTCCGACCAGCA
>JACPRP010000092.1 GCA_016189905.1 Chloroflexota bacterium
GGGCGGGGCGGGGGACGAGCCCCCGCGCTACGGGTAGCCATATCAAAATGCAAACTGCTATAGATATACCGTGCCAATGCCATCCCGATAGCCGTGACCACCAGCAACACTGCTCCAAACTGCCCCGCGCGCGAGAGCTTTTTCTGAAGGCTTGCTATCTCACCTAACGCGGTGGCCGCGCCCGGTCCTTCCGCGACTTGCAGTTGCTCCGCCAGGCCGGCGATTTTTTTCGCTGTGGGACCGCTGACGGCGACGCCCACGATGAATGCGGTTTGGTGCGGCTGAAGTGCAAGGTCGAGGCAGGCCGTCGCCGTATGTTGTCGATGCCGGTGTGTTTTCAGGCTATCTAGAGGTAGCGCGCGCTTATCTCGACGAGGCATCGTTTGATCGAGCCTGGGCCGAAGGCCAGACGATGTCTCTGGAAGAAGCAATCGATTGCGCCCTCGCATCGGATGGCGAGAACTGAGATTATCTCAATTTCCTGTTAGGCGAGACCAACCGAAATCAGGCGATCTATCGCCACAGCCATGAAGATCGTGGCCAGGTAGATGCCCGATAATTTGTACGTCGCGAAGGCCTGCGCACGTGATGGGCAGCGCACGAGCCCGATGCAGCGCCGAACAAATAGGCCGGATACCGCGCTCGCTATCAGGAGATATACGTTGCCGACCTCGCCAACGGCCCACGGGACGAACGATAGCGCGATGGCGAGTAGCGCGCTGATCAGCGTCGCCCGCGCGGCGTACGGGATGCCTTTCACCACAGGGAGCATCGGAACCTCCACCAGACGGTAGTCCTCGATACGATTGATCGCCAGGCTCCAGAAGTGGGCCGGGGTCCAGCAGAGCACCACGCCGGCCAGTGCCCAGGCGCTCGGTGTCAGCTCTGCCCCTGTTGCCTGCCATCCGGCCAGCACGACACAGCTTCCCGTCCAGCCACCGATCACCACATTCCAGTGAGAGCGGCGTTTCAGCAGCATGGTGTACACGACCACGTAGAACGCGGCGGCCATCGAGCCCCACGCTATAACCGCTTCACCCAATGGTGCCAGCAGAGGCAAGGCCAGCGCCAGCAGGCCAAAGCCGATTATCTGCGCTGCTCGGGGCGAGATAGCTCCGGTCGGCAGCGGGCGAGAACGGGTCCGCTCCATCACCCTGTCGATATCGCGATCCAGGTAGTGGTTCAAGGCCGCCGCACCTGCCGCCGCCGTGGCGCAGCCGGCGAGGAACAGTCCAACCCGCGCCAGCGTAAGGGATCCTCCCGATGCAATCATCGAGACCAGGCCAGTGATCAGCACAAGGGCGATGATGCGTGGTTTGAAGAGCACGATCAACGCGACCAGAAGGCCCTTGTTGGCTGCGCTATGCTGCCGAGCGGCGCGTGCGACAGAGCCCTGGGATGTAGAGCTTAGGTCCACATTCATGGCTATCGCCTCCTTTGTGTTCCGGAAACAGCACCCTTAACAGTGTAACATATGGTAGTTTCCAGGACCAGCGATCCCGATTTGTCCCCTTGACAAGCCAAAGGCGAGGAGTATAATGCTGCCAAGCTGGCGGAAGCGGACAGTGCGGGTTAAACCCGGCAGCGTTGCGCACATTATGGCGTGTCCTGAGAGGGGCCCAGGGACTATGATTGGATGCCCCGGGGCGGGGTGAGCCTGTGTTCCTGAACCGCGAGCCCAAAGTTGGGCTGGCCGAGCAGATAGGGGGAGTGTCTGGAAAAAGGTATAGGAGGGCATCATGGCGGCGAAGTCCGAATTGCTAACCCGGGCCGGAACCAGAGACCATATCGCGGCGGGAGCGGTCATTGTAAGTCATTCCCTACAACACATCTATGGCAACGCCTTCTATGTCATCCTGCCGGTGATGTACACCGCCCTTGGGCTAAGCCCAGTCGCGGCGGGCTTGATGGGAACAGCCCGCACGACCGCTACGGGCACTGCAGCTTTGTTCGGCGGAATTCTGGTCGACCGCCTCCAGCACCGCCGGTTGCTTATCCTCTACATCAGCTTGTTCACCGTCGGGTTCGGCTATCTCTTAGTTGGCCTTGCCCCTGCCTATGTCTTGATCCTCATCGCCCTGGCGCTAGCATCCCTGGCCGGCTCGGTCTGGCATCCTGTATCCCGAGGCCTCCTGTCCCAGATATATCCAGATAGGCGCGGGTTCATGATCTCGTTGGACCGTTCGGTTGGGAATCTCGGCGATACCATAGGCCCGCTGGCGGCGGGCGGGCTGCTGATGGTCACGGTCTGGCAGCAGATATTCTTTGGCGCCCTACCCATCGCTATGGCTTTCGGCCTGCTCTTGTGGATCACGCTTCGCGGAGCTTCTACCTGGCAGGAATTGGGCGCTAAGAGGCGCGAGGAGACTCGTCCTCTGAGAGAGCAGTTACACACACTGGCAGACGTCTTTCGCAGCAACAGGGGGAGCCTTTCGTTCATCCTGCTTGTCGCCGGTTTGAGCGGTATGGGGCAAGGAGGAATAATGCTCTGGGTTCCATTGTATCTTCAGGAAGCTCAGGGGTTGGACTCGGTCAGTATCGGTTTCCACGTCGCACTGTTGGCAGGAATGGGGATAGCCACCGGCCCGATCTTTGGCCTCGTGTCCGACCGTCTAGGCAGGATTCCGGTCATCGTCGTGGTGCTTGGAGGCAAAGCCACTATGGCGGCGCTGTTGGCCATGTTCGGCGCCGGCACGGTCCTCACGATCCTGGTGGCAGGCCTGGGTGCATTCTTGTTCGGGGTCAACCCGTTGATCCAGGCCTGGGCGCTCGATATCGTCGAAGGGCGCAAACTCGAGGGGACGATGCTGGGGATGCTCTGGGGCAACAACGCGATCTTCCAGGGTGGGGCACCCCTCTTGATAGGCTTCGTCGTCGCTGCCCTGGGGTTTGGGGCGCTGTTCTGGTATATTGCGGCGCTGAACACACTGGCCATACTCTTGGTAGCGATCTTAATCCCGACCGTGGGACGCCGGTCGAAGCTGGTATCCGGTGACTGAGGCACGGATAACCGCATCGCCACCCGCCAGGCTACTTGCGCCAGGGGATCCGTGTGCGAACCGATTCGCGCAGTCGTCTATCCCTTACCGCCGCGAATCGGGCGATCCCCCGAAAAGGACGCTTCTCCAGATGAAACTGCCCGGATTCCAGGCGGGCAGACTCGACCAGATCTTGAATCATCGCCTCCATACGTTTGGCGCCCGTGACGATCGCCTCGGCGCTTCGCCGCTCCGCTCCCCCTGGACCCGCCTTTTCCAACAGCCGTGACAGGAATTGCGCCTGCCCCTTAATCACCATCAAAGGGTTTCGTAAGTCGTGCGAAACGGTGCGGTTGAGGTCCTGAAGCCATTCCTGTAGCTCACGCAGCGCGGTAATGTCAGCGAAAACCAGTACGGCGCCCAGCATCCGATCGTCAGGTGTGCGAATTGGTGCCGCGCCGGCGGTTTTCCACTGGGTCTTACCAGTGCGCGGCGGCTGGCTGGCCATAATTACGCTACGAACGGCATCAATTAGGCGCTACGAAACTGCGTATTAACTGCGTGCATCGGGCTCTTGTACGATGCGGTTCATCGGTTTATAATGGTTTCAACGCTCATAGGCTTAAGAGGCTTAATGGCTGAGGACCATTGTCATGGAGAGTTTCCCGTTTGACCTGGCGGCCGCTCGACGAAGCTCATATATGAGCCAGCGGGAATTGGCCGACAAATCGGGCGTATCTCTCAGACAGATACAAGACATTGAGCGGGGGAAAGTGGCCAACTGCCGGCCGTATACCGTGCGCCAGCTCGCCCGTGCCTTGAATGTGGATCTGTCTGTATCGCCTCAACGCTGGGGGAACGTAGCGTTTGCTGTTGAAGATGCGAGAACCTTAGCCTCCCAATCGCTGCAGCAGTCGATGTTCGATCTTTCCATTTCTGACGAGGCGCCACTCCCCAGTGTTGCTAACGCCGGTTTGCCCGACCTTCAGGCCCGCCGAGTGCGCACGCTCTTGCTCACCCGCGTGTTGAACGAGCTACAAGCGAATAGGGCACTCCACGTGGGCTGGGAGCTTTACGATATGCACGCGCTTCAGTTGAGGGCAATCCAAACCGTTGTCGAGCATATGGAGTTGCTAACAGGGGGAATAACTCGCTTGGCCTTGAGCGCGAACCTCGTCGACTTCGCGCGTTGGATGGCGCCCGACCGCGAAGCCGCGACGCACCAGGACGTGGCTGATGAGGTAATCTCCTGGTTGCTTAACGATAAGGAGCGTGAAGTTTTTACTCCCTCCTACGTCGACTTTGGCGCAGACCGGACACCGGTGCGAAGGCAGATGTCCATCGAACTCCTTCGAGAGCGTCAGGAGCCGGATGGGAGCTTGGTTCTGCGTGCGAGCGTGGAAGCCATCAATCTTCTGCTGGGAACTCTCAGTGACGATGTGGCAGATGCTCAGCGGGCTGAAGAACGGCTGCTGGACGATTTCATCGAGACGGGCCGGTACGACGCTGCCGTGGACCAGGCCCGCCGGGCGCAGTTGCGCTCGATTCAGTATGCTGAACAGGTGAGCCGCTGGCTTGCTACCGCCCGCCAGGATCTCAGCCAGTTGGACTGGACAGGGACCGTCAAGGATGATCATGACAGGGCACTGGCCCATATCAAGGACCGTCTGGCCGACGAGTCCCGAATGCGCGATAGAGTCGGCGAGTTGCTGCGTGAGGTCGTGGACAGTGACAAGAGGGTGCCGATGCTCAATGTGATCAAGCTTCTTAAAGACTGCCACTTGCGGCACACCCAGTTGCACGGCCTTCTTATGGACACCGGACCTACATTTCGTTATGAGCAGGAACGCCAGCGTTTCGTCCATCCGCTAGCCCTTTCGCGCATTGCCATGCGGCAAGCCCTGGAGACGATTCTGGATGCACCTATTCGGTCGTTCGTTCCGTCGGACAAGTTCTTTCGAGCGGTTATCGGACCGACTCCGCCCCGGTTGCTTGATCTGGTGGATCTGTCTGCAGAACTCAATGCGCCTGCCAGGGATAGTGTCTCCGATGCGCCAGAGATCCCCGAACTAGTTCTGGAGGAAAGCGAGCAACTCGGCATATTTCCCATCGATGCTCGGAAGGCCTCTGACGAAGCCTTGGCCACTATTGGTCGCGTCCCGCGCCGGCTTTCTGAATTGATCGAGGAGGCTCGCCGAAACAGCTCCGATCACCCGGAACTAGCTGCCGAGCTCACCCGACTTCGGGCTCTCGATGCCTTCGCGCCGGAAGGGCGTGATAGCCTTGCTGGCGGCGAGTTGACCAGCGAAAAGGATGGGCAGAAGTTGAGCGACCGTACCTACAACGGCGATGATCTGCTCGTGCGACGCGAGATCGTCTTGTCCCTCCCGTCCGACGGCCTGGCAAACGAAGCCTTGCCCCGAGAACGGATGAGTCCGGATACGGTCCTACTTCGCGAAAAAGCTTGAAAGGAGGGCCGCGCCATGTGACGCGGCTGGCGTCTTCAACGCCGTCCGCTAGCGCGGGGAAGGCGCCGTAACTCACCTATGGAGCCTATGTCTCCTACTGAGACGGCTGAGAAGGCATCGCGCCTCATTGCCTTTGGCCTGCGGCCAAAGCTGAGGCCTGCGATCGACGAAGAATATGGGAAACTGGTATCTCTGTACCGAGCAGATTCTCATTTCAGGCATATTACTGACGCGATGGCAGCCGGTCTCCGGCTGCGCGTCATTGCCGCCGATCAGTCTGGTCTCTATCTGGCTGCGGAAGACGATTCCGCGTTCGCCTATACACTGGCGGACTTCCGTCGTGAGCGTGGTTTGAGCGAAGTTGCTGGAACTGCTCAGCGGGGCCTGTACGGTCTAATAGTGGTGGGCATCGCCGCCTACTACTATCCACGGGCCCAACATCTCGTGGACGAAAGACATCCCAGCGCCTCGGCTGCCGATATCGATAGCTTTATCCGTGGAGTATGCGACGAATTGCGCACCAGGCTCGGCAATCAGGACCCCACCTTTTGCACGCTGGATAACGAACCTGCTTGGTGGTACTATCTCCGCCAGCGGGAAACCAGTAGCGGGAGCGATGGTCGCAGGGGCCAGCGAGGAACGTGTCCCGCGGTGGAGAAGACGCTGGAGGTCTTCGCAGAGTACGATCTCGTCCAGAAGGTCCACACTTCTCAAGGCCTAAGGTACCAGGCGATGGAGCGATTTCGCCTGCAGGTCGCCCGGTTTGCCGGTAATCTGCTCTTCGACGTCCTTAGCGATATGCGGCAGCGGGATAGAACCCCGGCTTCGGAGGTCTCTTGATGTATAATTTGCTCCGGATTCATCTGGAGAGTATCGGCCACGGCGATGCCCGCTTCGATCCTCTCGAGCTGGACTTCCGCGGAGGGCCATCCACCAGACCGCCTGATACCGCGCTGTGGCTCCGCAACGGCGGCGGCAAGACGTCTCTGCTCGCTCTGTTCTACTCGCTCTTGGAGCCAGATCGCAGGCATTTCCTCGGTGGCCGCAACAGCCAGAAGAAGTCCATCGAGCACTACGTGAAGGGGGACGACGTTGCCCACGTGGTTGCCGAGTGGGGGCGTGCCATCGATGGCGACGGGCATCTCCCGGGCTTTGGTGCCACCGCCCTGCGACTGGTGACGGGCCAGGTGTTGGCGTGCCGCACAGCCGGTGGAAAGCAGGAGCTGGAGCGACACTTCTATGCGTTTCGCCCTCACCAGGGCGTTCTAGAAATAGATACGCTGCCGTTCCGTCGGGACGAACGGCACCGGATGCCATACCAGGACTTTCTGAGCGCTCTCCGACGGCTGCGCGACGAGCAGCCTCGACTTGAGATGATGGTCACTGATAACCAACGTGCCTGGCGCCAATACCTGGAGAATTCTTTCCTCGATCCCGAGGTCTTTCGATACCAACTGGTGATGAACGACGACGAAGGAGGCGCGGCTGCGTTCCTCGATTTCAAAGACGGCGATTCCTTCGTCGCCTTTCTCCTCAGGCTGGTCACGGATACGACGCGAGTTGGCCAGGTAGATGCAAACATCAACAGGCTCGCCAAGCTTTTTGCAGAGCGGCCGACCATACAACTGGAGCTCGCTTTCGCCGAAGGCATTGCCGAACGCGGGCCGGCACTCGCCGCCGCCCGTCAGACCTTGGCTGAGGCGCACGTCGATTTCGAAAAGCATAGGCAAGCTGCTCTAACGCTTTTTTCTCGCATTTCAGCTTCAACCACGCGCGCCAGAAAGGAGCAATCCGACCTTGAGGCTCAAACCGGGGAGCTTCAAGCCAGACTCACTGTTGCCGAAAAAGAGCGGGAACTCCTGAATGATCAGCTCCTGGCTCTCGACGAGATCATGGCTCGGTTTCGCCTGGAGCGGGCACAGTTAGCCCTCCAAGAGTCGAGGGCTGAGGTGGCCAAACGGAAACGCGAGGCGGAGGCCTGGGCCATCGCCGAGGACCGATTGCGGTGGCGAGCGTTTCAAGGGGAAATCGAGGCACTGCGGGTTCAATTGGGGGCTGATACCTTTGACCTGCGGCGCTCATTTGAGGCAGCAGCCGCCCGCTATCGATTCAGATTGACGTTGCTGCTACAGGAGGCCGCCAGGCAAGTAGAAGCCGGAGAGCGCGAGGCCCGTGAGGCCGAGGGGAAGTTTAGCGACGCTCAGGATCTAATTAGGAAGGCCACCGAGCAGGTGGCAACGCTTAAGGTACGCCAGCAGGACTTGGAAGGAAAGCTGGATGAAGTCGAGGAGCAGCGAGCACAGTTGATTCTGGTAGGGGCCTTGCGCCCGGAGGAATCGCCGTCCGATGCCCTGAGCCGTGTAGAAGGGACCCTGGTCGATGCCGATAGGCGGCTGGGCGAGATCGACGCGAAATTATCGCGGCTGGACACCGATAGATCGAATCTGCAGGCCGAGCAGTCAAAGCGGCAGATACAACTCGCGAGGGCCAAGTCAGAGCTGAATGGCTTGCGCGAGAAACGCGCAGCTTTGGCAAAACAACTCAGCACCCTGGCGGGCGACCCTGATGTCCTGGATGCTATGGGTGGGACGGTTGCCGATATTCTAGCCTGCATTCCGACCATCAAGGCTCAACTTATGGACCGTGCAGCCGAGGCAAATCGAGAGTTGGTGTCCATAGGCGTGGACACTGAAGATGTCCGGCGCGCACTGGAGCATCTAAGGATCACCGGATATCTTCCGCCCAGCCGGGACGTCGAGCGTGCCATCGAGCTACTCGAACAGCATGATCTGGCTGCTTCCTCTGGATGGCAGCATCTCGCGGAGAACGTTAGGGACACTGAGCGAAGCGCATTCATTGAACGCAACGTGGCGTTGGTAACCGGCGTCGTAGTGAATAGGGGCGATCTGGATGAGGCGTTGAAGGTGCTCGAGCCAGAGTTTATCCCCAACCAGCCACTCATCGTTGCGGATAGCAGAGCGTGGAAACTGAGCGCGGAATCGGATAGCCCTGGCAATGGCCACCGTGTGCTGGCCCCATCGTCAGCATACTATGACCCAGCGGCCGCAGACGTCGAGCAGCAGCGCTATACTGCCCGCATTAAGGAGGCCGAGCATCTACGCGTCAGGCTGCTGGGCTACCAGGAGCGAATTCAGAGACTCCACGGTGAGTTGGCACGTCTCCAGGAGGAGAGTCCAGCCGAGGGTCTTGCCTTTTTCGACGACAAGATCGAAGTTCTCGAGCTGGAAGTGGACGGGCTGACTGCGCAGATCGACTCCGATATGACACGTCTCGTGGAGATCCAGACAACTGAGTTGGGCCTGAGGAACGCGCGACGGTCCCTGGAGCGTGACCGAGTCAGGTTGGGGGAGCACAAGGTCCGACTGGAGATCTTCTGCCCCCAAGCTGCGAGAATTGCCGATTGGCGTAAGACCCTGGAAGACGTGACCCGGGACATCGCAAGCACGACAGCCACTCTTTGGCGGGCTGAAGCAGCTTGCGAGGCCGCTCGGACAGCCAGGGCAAATGCCCAGCGCCGCATCGCTGAGGCGCAAAGCAACCGTGTGGCGCTCATGTTTCAGGAACAGGAGATCAAGGTGGACATTGGTGCGGCAGACGGCGACATAGCCGATGATGTGTCGATACCTCTTGAGGTGCTGAAGCAGGCGTATCAAACGGCTCATTTGAGCTATGAGATACAGATGTCCCACAGCGAAACGGCGCAACGCTTACGTCTGATGGAGGAGCAGTTGGCCCCCTTGGAAGCGTCTTTCCGCAACAAGCCTGTCGAGTTCCTCCATCTAGTCGATGCCCTGCTGGATAGACCAGACGCAGCCACTGGAGTGGGCCGAGCGGCGGCGACAGCTCGCGCCCAGGAGGTTGCCGATAGGGCGGTTAAGGAGCTTGGGGTCCGCGAAAAAGAGGTCAAGGATGAGGAAGATAACGTCAGGACGAAGACCGTTGGCGGCAGGAAGATCGATCTACCTCCCGAGCTAGTTCCGTCAAGTTACGATGACGCGGCAGCGCGCCTTGCCGATATCAGGCAGCAGGTCGATGTGGTCCAGAGACGGCGAACCTCCCTTGACAACGATTTAAGGGATGTCGCCAATAGGCTGAACCAAGTTAAGCAGCACATCGACGTGCTCATCCTGGTTGCCAAGCGAATTGAGCCGAAGTTGAACAGCCATGAGACAGCTCTTTCAGAGAACGCTCTCGCGACGATTGAGCCGATCTCAGTTGACGATGCGAAGAACGAGGTCGAGCTCGTAGCGCAAGCCCTGCTCGGAGCGGAAATGGCCGTTCAAACCGGCACAGAGGAACTACGGAATAGTGCGAAGATACTGCGTTCATTTGTCCAAGGGAACGACTTCGATAAACTGGCTCCAGTTATTCGGAACATGTATGTGGACGATGATGACAATGCATTGGCGACAACTGCAACAGAACAAGCTGAGGAAATCGCGCGAAGAAGAACATCACTCAACGATGAACTCAAGAAGCTCAACACCCACCGCTCAGGTGTCGTTCTCGAACTAACGGATCTGGTCAAAGAAGCTCTGACCACACTAGAAGAAGCTCAGGGGATCAAGTTACCGAAGGGCCTTGGGGAGTGGTCGGGGCAACCCTACCTTCGCATCAATTACGACGATCCAGATCCTGATCAAATCCAGGGGCGGATCCACGCGTTTGTGGACGATCTCATTCGGGCTGAAAAGGCGCGAGTGGAAGGTGTCGCGATGTTGATAGAGGCCGCCCACGCTGCCGTGGGCCGGCAGCCGTTCAAAGTCACAGTGCTCAAGCCAAACGAGGGTCTGCCTCGCACCCGCGTACCCGTCGGGGAAATAAGGAACTGGTCCGGTGGCCAAAAGTTGACCACAGCGCTGCTCGTTTATTGTGTGCTGACGCGGCTGCGCATGAAGAATGTGAACCGTAGGGGAAGGTTTGAGTCCCAGGCAAATGTGTTGCTGCTGGACAATCCTATCGGTACGGCCAATCTCGTTGATCTGGTCGATCTCCAGTTGAAGGTTGCCCGGGAACTCGACATACAGTTGATTATCACCACTGGCGTCAACGACTACCAGGCCATCGCTGCGTACCCGAACGTGATCCGACTGCGTAATCGAAAAGACCAGCGCAGCAAGCTTAGCTACGTTGTGATGGAGCCTGGCGTGGACGGTGGCGATGGGGGCCGTGAGAGCCCCGACGTGGAAAGCGCTGTCACTGCTGCTCGGGTTCTCCGACTAGGAGATCTACCTCATAACCAGGTAACGCTGCAATAGTTCCGGAAGGATGCAGAGGTTAGAACCTCCTGCCGGATTTCTTGGGCGCACTCCTGGAAACTATCAAGGAAACTGATTACTTGCTCAGGAGCCAGAGGAGAAGAATGTCAGATGGCGTGCCGGCCGAGTTGGAGCGATTCGTCGCCGCATTAAGGCGCACCGGCCGACGGCGTATCGATCTGGACGGACTCTGGGGCACGTTGCGTGTGGTCGATCCCGAGGCGGCCTTCGCGACTGATCGGCGCGAGCGGTTGCGGGCATTGCTAGTGGGTGCGGAAGGCCTTGGGATGCTTCGCGCTGCACAGCAATTAGATCGCTCGGCAAATCCGCCGCTCCCAGTGTCGGTATTGCTTGCTGCCTTGGTCGATCCTTTGCCCCCCTCCGCCAAGCCGAAGCCGGTGTGGCCGGCGGAACTCGCCTGGGCCGCTGATCTTCGCCTGCAGGACGAGGAGGAAACCTTCCTGAAACAAGTGCGGGCTTTTCTGCGGGATCGTCTGCCAGATGAACCGGCCGTGCCATTGCGGGAACGATCGCTACAAATCACCGGCGATGAGAAACAACTAGAGGGCTATGTCCGTGGCCGGCTCTTTGCTCCCGGTCGCCTGACACTGGAGTTACTGCGCTGCAGGCGAGTTCATCCACCTTTCGTATGGAAGAAGGTCGGCGCAACGTCTGTCCTTTTGGTAGTCGAGAACCATCATACCTACGACACCTTCGCGCGCCTACTCGAACCGAGTGATGGCATTGGGTTCCTCGCTTATGGCGCCGGGCACCAGTTCACGGCCTCGGTCACCTTCGTAGGGGAACTGGAGCCCAAAGTCGAGCGTGTACTCTATTTCGGGGATATCGATGTACAGGGACTTCGGATTCCCATTCAGGCGTCGGCCAAGGCTGTGAGCGAAGGCCTTCCCGCGGTCGTGCCGGCAAGTGGTTTATATCGCGCACTGCTAGCCTACGGGCGAGGGGGACGAGTTGCTTCTTCCGCCTCTCGCGTCAAGACCGTGCCACGCGATGTCGTAACATGGCTGCCAGCGGATCTCCGCGATCCAGTTCTGAGCCTCTTGGAGAGTGGCGAACGCATGGCTCAAGAGGGCCTTGGTTACACAAGGCTTCAGGCGGTGCAATTCCGGCGGATGGTATTGCGCGAATAGCCGACCTCCCAGTCGCTCTTCTTGCAATATCTTTCAGATATACGATATAAGTGAAAGCGCAATACGAGTGAAGATACACGATGGCAGGAGCGTGAGCAGTGGCGAGAACAGCCATAGCACCCTCTACGTTCGACGAGCTTCAGGAACTCGAAGGAGAGATGGAATCCCAGGGACGCACCTCCAAGGCGAAGGCTTTGCGCGAGGCCATGCTTGCTTTAGCTAGACCTGCTCGTGGCTGGATCACGACCGGTCAGGCAGCAGAGCGATTAGGCATCACGATTCCTACAGTGAAAGCGTGGATCAGCCGTGGTGCCCTTATTGGACGGCAGGTTGGAGGCCGCTGATGGGTATCGACGAAGAGCGTGGAAGATGTGCTAAGCTACGGCCGGGGCGTTGCCAGGCTTGAGGAGGACGGATTGCCTGCCGAGGATGATGTCCACGATGTAACCGAGAAGATACGCCATTGGATGGGAAATTGATCAGCCCATCCAACGGATGGCCGGTTCGTGTTCGGCAACAGCCTCGACATCGGATATCGTCCGGACCTTACGCCAGAGCTGCGTCGGCTCTTCGCGGATCGTCTGTCCGAAGAGCGGGCAGAAGCGGATCTGGCGGAAAACGCCCTCACCCGCCCGCTGTCGCCGTTTGGTGGTCCCCGACGTTTGCGCACGGAGAAGGAGGCCAGAACGACGAGCGAACCTCGATTGTGCTATCGTTTGAAGTGCCCTAAATGGTGCTGAATGCTGCCGTCCCCATGTTGGACCGCACGGCATCTCCTCATGGTAAACTTCCTTGTCGTGTTTGAGAATTGTCTGATGGACAGGTAATGTCGGTTTAATGCAGACTGGCTACAGATTTGATTCGAAAAATGAGGCAGACAGGCTTCAGATCCAATGTGGCCACCGTGAGCAGAACGTCGAGGGTGTCGTGCAGATCATGTTCGTTCCGACTGAGCTTGTTCAACGCCTCGTATGTGCCGTCGGAGAACGCCGTATATGCGCGCCAGACGAGACTCTGCCGGAACGCATCTCCAGATCCCCACCGGTCCGCGCTCGTCGGTGCGAGGGCGATCAGTTCCTGTCCGGTGCGCTCAGGAACCTGGGTGCAAAGCGCCTCAAGTAGACCGGACGAGACATAGGTATGCTTGTCGCAAATAGACGCTAGCGGGCCTCCCAGCGCAAAAGCGGATGCCGGGTGGCTAAGGTCGAGGTATCTATCGAGTAGCGTCTTCGCCGCGAGGTGATCGGCAAAGCGCTCATAGGCCATGAAGACGGCCTCTTCAGCGTCTGCATCGTGGCGTCGCGTGGCCTCCTCAATCAGCACGCCCTCTGTAACCAGGCCGCGATAGAGAGACCGCTCGAATTCGCGTCCAGGGAGGAAGGCGTTCACAACCTCTTCGGCCTTCGTTAACGTGAGCGAAGGCTCACCCGAATCGATGAGCGCGCTGGAGAGTGCCTCCAGGGCCCGTCGAACCAACTGAGTCCGGCGATCAAATCCAAGTGCCAAGGCCAGGCGCTCGTTGACGGCGCTGAGGTACAGGTCGAACACTGCAGTGATGCCGTGGAACCCCCGCGGCAGCCGGCGTTCTCCCTTCGCACTTATAGCAGTTTGCATTTTGATATGGCTACCCGTAGCGCGGGGGCTCGTCCCCCGCTAAAGCAGTTCGCATTCTGATATGACTACCCGTAGCGCGGGGGCTTGTCCCAATACGGTTTAGTTAGCGTAGGCACCTGGTCTTTAGTGTCAGACCTCACCCCAAGACCGTAGCGCGGGGGCTTGTCCCCCGCTGGAGAGGGGGGGCACGAGCTAGCTGCCCTTAAC